>DASWIR010000078.1:0-4115 GCA_036397575.1 Alteraurantiacibacter sp.
ATCGCCGAAGCCGGCGGACATGCGCTGGCGGCGGAAGAGGGGCATTTCGAGGAACTGGTGGCGCAAGTCGTCGGCACGCGCGAGGCGATTGCGGCAACTGCGGCCGCCCTTGCCCGAATCGACGTCGCCGCCGGCCATGCCGAGAGGGCGGCGGAAGGCGATTGGTGCCGCCCTCAAATCGTCAAGGAGGCGGTTCTCGAAGTGACCGGCGGGCAACACCCGGTGGTCGAGGCTGCGCTGGCGGCCAATGGCGAACGCTTCGTGGCCAATGATTGCCGCCTCGCCCCCGACAACCGCCTGTGGCTGATCGGCGGGCCGAATATGGGCGGCAAGTCGACATTCCTGAGGCAAAACGCGCTGATCGTGATTCTGGCGCAGGCCGGCGCCTTCGTACCTGCATCGAGCGCCGTGGTCGGCCTGGTCGACCGGCTCTTCAGCCGGGTCGGCGCATCGGACAATCTCGCCCGCGGCCGTTCGACTTTCATGGTCGAGATGGTCGAAACCGCGGCAATTCTCAGCCAGGCAGGCGAGCGGAGCTTCGTGATCCTCGACGAGGTCGGGCGCGGCACATCGACCTATGACGGCCTGGCGCTGGCCTGGGCGGTGGTCGAAGCCGTGCATGAGACGAACCGCAGCCGCTGCCTGTTCGCGACGCATTATCATGAACTCAGCCGCCTTGCCGAAAGCTGCGACGCACTCTCGCTCCATCACGTGCGGGCCAAGGAATGGCAAGGCGATCTCGTGCTGCTGCACGAGCTGGCCGAAGGCGCGGCGGACCGGTCCTATGGACTCGACGTTGCGCGTCTGGCGGGCGTGTCCAAGCCGGTCATCGCCCGTGCGCGCGCCGTGCTCGATCGGCTGGAGAAGGGCAGGGCCGAAACGGGCGGCCTGGCAGCTGGACTGGGCGAATTGCCACTATTCGCCGCAGCAGTGGAGGAGCTTGAGGGGACGGTCGACGCCATCCGCACGCGGCTTTCGGGACTCGATATCGATTCGCTCTCCCCGCGAGAGGCGCTCGATATTCTCTACGAATTGAAACGCGAGGCCGGGGACGGCTGACAGCCACCGTTCGGCAGAACACTCAATCCCCAGGCGTGTGACCCTTGCCGTACTTGTCCTCATCGTCATCGAGATTGGGCTCGCCGCGATAGGCGTTCATGTCGATCCGGCCCGACTGCTCCATGTCGCGCATCCGGTCTATGAGGTCCTGTTCGGAATTATCGTCGATCCCGCGATTCACTCGCTTGCTGTCGAGCGGGCTGGCCGTGGCAGGTGTCTGACGCTCGGCCTCTTCGGCCACCTGCTGAGCCTGGTCGCGGTGATCGTCCTGCTCGTCATTATGGGTTTCGGGCGCGAAATCGGCCTGCCGGACCTCGGCGCTGGGAATCTTCTTCTTGTCGGCCATCGGACAATCTCCTTTGTCCGATAGAACGGGTGCCGGGCACCCCCTGTTCCCGATTCAGCGCGTCGGAACCGGCGTTTCGCCCGAATAATCGTAGAAGCCGCGGCCGGTCTTGCGGCCCAGCCAGCCGGCCTCGACATATTTCACCAGCAGCGGGGCGGGGCGATATTTCGGATCGCCGGTGCTGTGCTGCAGGACGCGGCAGATTTCGAGGCAGGTATCGAGGCCGATGAAATCGGCCAGTTCCAGCGGGCCCATCGGATGGTTGAGGCCGAGCTTCGCGCCCTTGTCGATATCCGCCACACTGGCCGTGCCCGCACCCAGCACGAAGCAGGCCTCGTTGAGCAGGGGAGCAAGGATGCGATTGACCACGAAGCCGGCCTCATCCTCGCTCTGCACGACCTGCTTGCCGAGACTTTCCGCGAAGCTGCGCGTCTTTTCGAGCGTTTCCTTGCTGGTGGCCAGGCCCGGGATCACTTCGATCAACTGCATCAGCGGGACGGGATTGAAGAAATGCAGACCGATGAAGCGGGACGGATCGGGCACCCCGGCGGCCATGCGGGTGATCGGGATCGAGCTGGTATTGCTGGCCAGGATCGCATCTTCGGCCAGCACCTCGCCTGCCGCTTCGAAAATCGCCTGCTTGATATCCTCGCGCTCGGTCGCGGCCTCGATGATGAAGCCGGCATCGCCCATGCCGGAATAATCGGCCACCGGCCGGATGCGAGCCAGCGCCGCCTCGGCATCGGCGGCGGAGGTCTTCTCTTTCTCGACCAGCCGCATAAGCCGCTTCTCGATGCCGGACTTCGCCTTTTCCGCAATGGCGATCTCGCGGTCGGCCAGCAGCACATCCATGCCGTGCGCTGCGACGGTCTGGGCAATGCCCGAACCCATCTGGCCCGCACCGATCACGCCGACTTTCCCGGTCACACCCGACTCCTTCGCAGTTGCAACAAATGGTTAGCGTGTCGAAGGTCCGGACGCCAGCAGCCTCGCTAGCGGTTGGCGCCGGGCAGCCACTGCACGTCGCCATCCCCCGCGGCATTGACCGCACGGGCGAGCACGAAGAGGTGGTCGGACAGGCGGTTGATATAGGCCAACGCCGCCGGATTTGCCGGCTCCGCTTCGGTGAGCGCGACCATCGCGCGTTCGGCCCGCCTCGCGGCCGCCCGCGCGAGATGCAGCCGCGCCGCGGCCTCGCTTCCGCCTGGCAGGATGAAGCTCTTCAGAGGCTCCAGTCCCTCGTTCAACCGGTCGATCTCGGCCTCGAGCCACTGAACCTGTGAATCCGCGATCCGCAGCACCATTTCGGATGGCGCGAAGTCGTCTCCCGGTGTCGCAATATCGGCCCCAAGGTCGAACAAATCGTTCTGGATGCGCGCCAGGCCTGCGCCATGCCGCCCCTCCGCGAGCACAGCCGCCGCAAAGCCGATCGCGCTGTTCGCTTCGTCCACTGCGCCGATCGCTTCGATGCGCGCGGAATGCTTTCCTGTGCGCGACCCGTCGACGAGCCCTGTCGTTCCGTCATCGCCGGTGCGGGTGTAAATGCGGTTCAGCCGGACCATTGGGTTCCCCCGCTTATGGGCTTCACCGGCTCATGGCGAGAAGCAGGGCGACTACCACGACCGCCGCCGCCTGATACTTGATACGCGCCCACATCATCCGGTTCTGCCTGAGCTGCAATTCGTGCGCGCCCTCCGGGTCGGTGTTGGCGTCTATTTCCTGGCGGAAAGCGTTGAGGCCGCGGAACAGGCTGAACACGGTCATCCCAACCAGGACGAGCAGCACAGGGATGAGGATATAGATCATGGCACCGGATTTAGGCGCTAGCCGAGCGAAATGCCAGCGGGGAAGCTGTGCCGGCGCAGCGCATCCGCGAGTGCATGCCCATCCTCGCCTGCGCGGCGGCGGTCGGCCAGCGACGGCGAATTGCGGCGCTTGGCGAGCTTCGTCCCGTCGGTGTCGAGCAACAGGGGATGATGATGCCACTGCGGAACCGGCAGGCCGAGCAGCGCCTGCAGCAGCCGGTGGATATGTGTCGCGGCGGACAGATCCTTGCCGCGTGTCACCAGCGTGACGCCGTCGGCAGCATCGTCGATCGTGACGGCAAGGTGATAGCTTGCGGGTGTTTCGGCGTCCTTGCGCACCAGCACCACATCGCCGAGCAGTTCCGGCTGCGCCTGCTGCACGCCCGCTATGGCGTCGGCCCATTCAAGCGGTCCGGTGCGGCGCATTGCCTCCGCAACGTCGAGCCGCCATGCGGCGTCTCCCACTGAATCGACATCGCGCGCCCGGCATGTGCCGGGATAGATCGGCCCATCCGGTCCGGCCTTCGTCGCAGCTGCCGCGATTTCCGTTCTCGTGCACCGGCAAGGATAGAGCAGTCCCTCGCCGCGCAATCGCTCTGTCGCCGTTTCATAGGCTACGACCCGGGAGGATTGCGCCGGAACCTCCTCCCATCCGAGGCCAAGCCATGCGAGATCCTCGCGGAACTCCTCCGCCAGGTCCGGACGGGAGCGTTCGCCGTCGATATCCTCAATCCTCAGGAGGAACCGCCCGCCGCTCGCCCACGCGAGATCATGTGCGGTAACAGCCGAAAATGCATGGCCGAGATGGAGCGGACCATTCGGACTGGGGGCAAAGCGGGTAGCGTTCATGATTGTTGCGCCTTTACATCGTCATACAACAAATCGCGAAAAACGATGGGGATTCA
>DASWIR010000079.1:0-10082 GCA_036397575.1 Alteraurantiacibacter sp.
CTTCCCCATGGCGGTGGGCGGAATCCCGATCGGCACGCTGGTCGCCAGCACGGCGCTGATCCTGTTCGTCTTCACGACGCTGCTCACCTGGTCCTATTATGGCGAGCGGGCGATCACCTTCCTGTATGACCGGTTGCCGGGTTCGACACGCAAGGGCGAGAAGGTTTTGCACATCGCCTGGCGGCTGATCTGGTGCCTGGCGATCTTCGTCGGTGCCACCCAGGATCTCGATCTGGTCTGGCGGCTGGGGGACATCTCCAACGCGGCGATGGCATTGCCAAACCTGATCGCGCTGCTGCTGCTCTCGGGCGTGGTGTTCAAGCTGGCGAGAGGCGACAGAACCGCCGGTACCGACCATCATCGGGAAACGCCGGAAGAACCGGAGGAATATTAGACCCAAACCCCGAGGGCGGGGATCCGCATATAAAAAGGGGGCCGGCTTTTCACGCCGGCCCCGTCTTTGGGATTCTGCCCTCGATGAGTTTATGTCTTGGCTATCACCGCGCGCCGAACAGGCGGGCAAGAAGGCCCGGCTCTTCCATTGGACGAATCGGTCCATGCATTTGGTAGCGCAGGCTCGCATCGCTGTAGGGTCGCGGGCTCACCCAACTGTCTGGGCGGCTGGTGCGGAAGGACATGCTCGACATCGGTACCTCCGTTGTTTGCGACTTTCTCAACCGTCCGTCGCTAGTAATGCACGTCCTACAGGGAAGGTTCCCGTCGGCAATTCGATTAACCAAGGAAGATTGGGAAAAAAATCGGCGAACCCGCGGAATCCCGTGGGATTCGCGTTTCGCATTAACCTTCGGCGGTGGAAAAAATGGCAGGGGTGACAGGATTCGAACCCGTGGCCCTCGGTTTTGGAGACCGATGCTCTACCAGCTGAGCTACACCCCTGCAGCGGAAGGGGCCTCTAAGCCCAAGCGCCGCGGAACACAAGGCAGGCTTGCCAAGTTTGAGCGTCGAAAGGCAGGGGACGATCCTCATTGGAACACCATTCCGACAACATGACCGAACCGGGTGCCGATCAGCCGATTCCCGCCGAGATGCTGTTGCTCGCCTATCGCAGCGGCATCTTCCCGATGGCCGACGGAAGAGAGGATCCGGACATCTTCTGGGTCGAGCCGCGCGAAAGGGCGATCATTCCGCTGGACGGCTTCCATATGTCGCGCAGCCTTGCCAAGGCGGTGCGGCAGGACCGCTTTCGTGTCACATGCAATCATGCCTTTGCCGAAGTCATGGCCAAATGTGCCGAGCCACGCGGCGAGGATCGCGAAAGCTGGATCAGCGGGCGCATCACCAATAGCTATATCGGGCTACACCGCGCGGGCCACGCCCATTCGATAGAGTGCTGGCAAGGCGATGCATTGGTCGGCGGCCTCTACGGCGTGCAGTTCGACCGCGTGTTTTGCGGCGAATCGATGTTCAGCCGCGCGCCCGACGCGTCCAAGATCGCGCTGACCTGGCTGGTCGCGCTCCTCCGGCAAGCAGGGGCCGAGCTGCTCGACTGCCAGTTCATGACGGAGCATCTCGCTACGATGGGCGCTGTGGAAATTTCGCAAGCGCAATATGTCGATTTGCTGGGCGAGGCCGGCAAGGGCGAACCGGCCCAGCCTCTTCCGGAGGCTTATGTCTCGTTGCTCGGTGCAGCCGGTTCGGGCGCGGGGGACGGCGCGGCAGTCGCTCGCGGCGCCGGCGAAGCGGCGGCGCGCGGCAATGGCGATTCTTCGCCGGGGAAGCTCATCGCACAATCCTTGACCCAGACGTCGTAGACCGCGCTTTCAACCACGTTCAGACTCGGCGAATTTTTGAACAGCCACCCGGAAAAGACCCGCTGCCATTCCCGTTCCTGGCTGGTGCCGATGCGCTGATTGACAATGATCTGCACGAATGCACCGGTTTCGGGCGGATTCTCCCATGGCGCTGTGCGCTCGCAGGCGGACAGGCGGATGATGACGTCGCCGATCCGCTTCTGCTCGCCCGGCTTGAGCTCGACATCCTGCGAGAGGTTGTTCCGCTTGTTGAGCAGGCCGAGCGTCGCCACCCGTTCAGCCATTGGCGTGCCGAGCTCACCTTCGATCGTCGCCGGCCCGTCACCCTGCTCGGCGAACTGGTCGGGGATCTCGGTTTCTACCGGCTCCGGCTCGGGTGCTCCGCTGCCGCAGGCCGCCAATGCCAGCGCGGCAAAGGCCGGGATGGCAAGTCTGCACCGCATCCTCAGGCGTCCGGCTTCCAGGATTCATAGTCTCCGGTGGCGCGGGCATGCCTGCCTCCGCGTTCCAGCGCGCCTATCGGGCGATATGCCTCGACCGTGCCGGTGCGGTTGGGAGTGAAATCGGTTTCCCATATCCTGGGCGGGGGCAAATGGCTTTCGGGCAGCGCATCGAACGAATGGTGCAGCCAGCCATGCCATTCGGCCGGCACGCGGCTTGCATCGTTCGCGCCTTCGTAGATCACCCAGCGCCGGTCCAGGCCGCCGGGACCCTTCTTGCTCGAACGGTAATAACGATTGCCCTGCCCGTCCGTGCCGACATGCTCGCCATTCATCGCGCTGAACAGCGACGTGCCGATGGTTGCGCCGTCCCACCAGGTGAAGATTTTCGAGAGAATGCCCATGGAGCCGCGCGTTAGCCGCTGTCAGTGCGCCCATGCAAGCGCGTTCGCGCCCGATGGTGCCGCACCGCTCACCACTCGACCCGCGCACCGGGAACTATGCCCAACTCGGCCGCACGCCCGCCCGGTATCTCGAGCACAGCCGCCGCAACCCCATCCGAGGGGATCGAATCCAGCGAATAAGGCGTGGTCATCGCCGCAATATTGGTGATTCGCCCATCCGTGCCGACAAAGATGATGTCGAGCGGGATCACCGTGTTCTTCATCCAGAAACTGGCAAAGCCCGGCGGATCGCGAGGGAACAGCATGCCTTCGTTCTCGCCCAGTGCGGTACGGAACATCAGGCCCCTGGCCTGCTCGGCGGCTGTTTTCGCCACTTCGACGCGAAACTCATGCTCCCCGCCATTGTAGCTGACGGTCAACGGGATGACTTCCAGCCCGGATTCCGAGTGGGTGGAAGTCGCCTCGGCTGCGACCGGTTGCGCCGCCGCCTCGGGCTGGGCAGTGCAGGAGGAAAGCAGCACACTTGCCGCAATTGCTGCGAAGCGCATTGTCAATTTTTCTACTCCTTGCCCGACGCGGCCCATTGCTCCGCCGCTTCCTCGCTTGGGGCTCGCACTAGCGTGCGGGCGTCGTCGAATCCATGACCGGCACGCAGCATTGCGGCGATCTGTTTCTCACGCCGGTCCCGATCGAGCGATTCCGCACCGAAAGGCCCGAAACGGCGCTTCCTCGCCATAGCAAGCGCAGCCTGGCGCAGCGTCGTTTCCTCGGGAGCGATTGCCTCTCGAATCCCGGAATCGATCCCCGCGGCTTGCAACGCCACGTCGATTCGGCGTTTGCCATAGCCGCGCCGCAACAGCCCATCGCTGCGCGTACGCGCATAGGTCTCGTCGTCGATATAACCGAGTTCCAGATAACGTCCGACCAGCCCGTGCACATCGGGCTCGCTTTCCTCGTCCCAGCCGCGTTCGTGCAACTTGCGCTGCAAATAGGCTGCAAGCTTTGCGCTGCTGGTCGCATAGCGCGCCACATAGGCGAGCGCGATTTCGCCCAGTTTTTCCGCATTGAGCGGCCGGGGCTTGCGTTTCATACTGTTACGTCCGAAACTTGGCTCGCGCATCGGCCATATTCGTGCCACACTCCGCGCGGATGGGGAAGGTAACGTTAGGCATGATTTGGGGGGCCGGAGTTTTCCGCTCATGTTGTGTTCAACCGCCACCCGCTTCGGGCGCGTGACATTGGCATGTCAATAACGGGACTTTCACTCAGCATGGATGACGCTCTCCAGCCGACGCCGAATGCATGTTCGCTTCCGCGACGTTTTTCGGACTTCGCCACCTTTCCCGAAGCGCTGCAATATGCCGCTTGCGGAGAACGCGGACTCAATTTCCATGATTCCCGCGGAAACCTGACGCGAGTCTATCCCTTTGCCGAATTATACGCCGATGCGCAGGCAGCCGCTCGGCGCCTGGTCGGGGGCGGGACGCGCAAAGGCGACAGAATCGCGCTGATTGCGCAGACCGGCCCGGAATTCGCCGCGCTGTTCTGCGGGGCGATCCTGGCTGGTGCGCTGCCCGTGCCGCTGCCATTGCCGACCAGCTTTGGCGGCAAAGACGGCTATATCGACCAATTGGCGGTCCAACTGCAAAGTGCCGATCCCGACGTGCTGCTATTCCCGGCCGAACTCGCTGGAATGGCCGAAATGGCCGCGGCCCGGCAGGGCTGCATGGCAGAAAGTTTCGAGGCTTTCTATGCTCGCGAAGCGCCCGAATGCGAGCTGTCCGAGGCCGAGGCCGAGGATATCTGCTACCTGCAATATTCTTCCGGCTCGACGCGGTTTCCGCATGGCGTCGCCGTCACACACCGGGCCCTGCTCAACAATCTGCGCGGTCACGGCCTCGGCATGAAGCTGGCCGAGACCGATCGCTGCATCTCCTGGCTGCCCTGGTATCACGATATGGGCCTCGTCGGCTGCCTGCTTTCGCCGATCGCAAACCAGGTTTCGACCGACTATTTGCGGACCGAGGATTTCGCCCGCCGCCCGCTCGCATGGCTCGATCTCATCAGCCGGAACGAGGGTACGACGCTCTCCTATTCCCCGACATTCGGCTATGACATCTGCGCACGGCGCATTTCGAGCCAGAGCCATGTCGCAGACCGTTTCGACCTGTCGCGCTGGCGCGTGGCCGGCAATGGCGCGGACATGATTCGCCCGGATGTGATGCAGGGCTTCGTCAATGCCTTTGCCGATGCCGGCTTCAAAGCCAGCGCTTTCCTGCCCTCCTATGGCCTCGCGGAAGCGACGCTTGCAGTAACCATCATGCCGCCGGGCGAGGGTATTCGTGTGGAGCTGGTGGAGGAAGAGCGCCTGTCGGGCTGCCCGCGCGATATCACCCGCCCCGCCCGCTACCGGGCGATCGTGAATTGCGGCAAGCCGGTGCTCGACATGGAAGTCGAAATTCGCGGCGAAAACGGCAAGGTCAAGAAGGACCACCAAATCGGCAAGGTCTGGTGCCGTGGCAGCAGCGTGATGCATTCCTATTTCCGCGACCGGGAAGCGACAGATGCCTGCCTGATCGACGGGTGGCTCGATACGGGCGACATGGGCTACATGGCGGGCGGCTATCTGTTTATCGTCGGCCGGGCGAAGGACATGATCATCATCAACGGCAAGAACCATTGGCCGCAGGACATCGAATGGGCGGTGGAACAGCTGCCCGGCTTCAATCACGGAGATATTGCCGCCTTCGCGATAGAGATGGAAAACGGCGAGGAAATGCCCGCCGTGCTGGTCCATTGCCGCGTTTCAGATGCCGAGGAACGGCTCAGGCTGCACGACGCAATCCGCGACAAGGTGCGCTCCATCACCGGCATGAATTGCGTGGTCGAACTGGTTCCCCCACGCACATTGCCTCGCACCAGCAGCGGCAAACTCAGCCGCGCAAAAGCCAAGAAGCTCTATCTTTCGGGTGAGATCGAACCGTTCAAGCTGGCGGTCGCGGCCTAGGCTCGTTCTGATCTACACAGAACCGTTTGCCCTGAGGAGTTTGTGAAGCCGCAGGCCGAATAAGCGTCTCGAAGCCTGTCCAGAGCGACTGGCTTGCCAGCCAGCCGAAGGGGGCGGCTGTACTTCGAGACGAGACCTCAGCCTTCGGCTTCGATCTCTCCTCAGCACGAACGGGTTGGTTCAACTTAAACCGGAAAAACTCTGAGCCCTATTCGCCCGGCGCGGCCCAATTCACTTCGACCGTGTCTTCGCCCGCCCCACCGGGGCGTGTTCGCGCATTCACCTGGCTTTCCGCAAGCAGTGCATTGATCACCGCGACATTTTCCGGCGTGCCGGAGAGCTCGATCGGAGCGTCCACGCGCCGCGTCGCCCAGACGATCAGTGCCACGGCCTGCCTGCCTTCATCGGTCGGCTCGCCGTCGGCCAGCGCGACATCGGGAAGCGGCCGCGCCGGTGGACGAAGTTCGATCCGCCATTTGGGCGTGCTGCCGGCAATCCGCGCCTCGAGTTCGCGATAGGCAGAAAGTGACGCGCCATCGAGTTCCCTTGCCTTCACACTCGCCCGGCGGCGCTCGCGGTCGACCAGCACGTCGTCCGGCTCCACGCCGGCCACAAGGGCCAGCCTATCGGCTATATCCTCCGCCCGCTCGCGCGCAGCTGCCTCGTTGGCCCGCGCGGCGGCAAGTTGCGCCTCTTCCGCCGCCTGCGCACTCGTGCCGACGCGGTACTGGGTAATAGTGACGTCCACTTCCCGGCCCAGCTCGCTGGCCAGCGCCCGCTCGGCGCGCGCTTCGGCATCGCTGCTTAGCCGCGGAGTGAGCACCGTAGCGGCAACCTCGATGGGATCGGCGCGCCAGTCGAACTCAAGGTCGGAAAGGCGCGCGCGGCGATCGACCGCCTGCATGATCTCGCCCCGTATGGTCCGGCTCGCCTGGGTTTCCCAGGCGATTTGCCGCAGCGAGATGGACAGCGGGATTGCGAGAGCGACCAGGCTGACGACGATGACAAACGTCTGCAGTTGCGTCTGCCGCTCGCTCAGGCTGGTACGGAATCCGTAGAGGCGGGCCATGCCTGCCGCGACTGCTGCAATCGTCAGCAAGTTGGTGACATAGAGCATCAGCGCGCCGGAAAAGACCGTCCAGTTGAGCGTCGCAAGCCCGAATCCAACTACGGCCAGCGGCGGCATCAGCGCAGTGGCGATGGCAACGCCCACCACAGTTCCCTGCCGCCCACGGATCATCGCATATGCACCGGCCAGCGCGGAAAAGAACGCCACGCCCAAATCGAACAGATTGGGCTTCGTGCGTGAGGCGATCTCCGTCGTCACGGTCTGGATCGGCGACATGGCGACGATCAGCGCGCACAGCGCCACGGCCAGCACCGTCCCGATCGCAAGTGATCGCGCGCTATCGCGCAGCCAGCCGAAATCGCCCACGGCAAGCGCGAAGCCAAGGCCGATGATCGGCCCCATCAGAGGGGAAAGCAGCATCGCCCCAATCACCACGGCTGGCGAGGAGAGCAGCAGTCCAAGCACTGCAATCGCAGCCGACATGGCCAGCATGAACAGGTAGCGAGCCGAGAGCGAGCAGTCCTCGCGCCGTTCGCTGATCACCACGGCCTGGTTGACCGTGCCCACCACCGATTGCCGCCACCATTGGCGGAAGCTCACCAGCACCCGGGCAAAATCGCTGCGGGTCGAGGATGTTTGCGGCTGCTCCATTTGACGCGCCCGTTCATTGGCTTAGGCTATGGCCTAGGACATTGCCGGCAATGCGGAAAGAGCTGCTTGCCGACCGCATGCCGCCGCAGAATTCGCTTGCCAAGCGGTCTCGCACACCGTTTCCTCGCACTCGCCGACTTGAAACCCCTGTGTTAGACCACTAATACAGCAGGAGGATAGTTGAGAAAATTCCGCGCACCGGCGGCGCGGAGCCACAGACGGGAAGGCGAGAGCAGACATGGCCAGCAGCACCGAAACAACCACCAAGACCGATCTCGATCTCGAACTGACGCCCCCCGAACCGGTTTCCGCCGTTACAGCGGAACGGGCTGCCGGCCTGGTGCCGGTTTCCGACGAAAATAGGTCGAAGCTCGATGAAAAGGTCGATGTCTTTCTCGCCGACCTCCTGGCGCAGGACTCCAATTCGCCCGAATTCGGCAAGAAGGTCGATCAGCTGACCAATATGGGCCGCAAGGAAATCATGGCTGCGGCAGGCATGTCCAACCGTTTCCTCGATCGGCCGGTGCGGGCGATGGACCAGGACGAAGGCGTCGGCGCGGACCTCGCCGAACTGCGCCGCGTGGTGGAAGAACTCGATCCGGGCAAGCGCGGCAAGCTCTCCGGCACGCGCAAGATTCTCGGGATCATCCCCTGGGGGAACAAGCTCACCAACTATTTTCGTTCCTACCAAAGCGCGCAAAGCCACATCCAGTCGATCCTTTCGAATCTCTCCAGCGGCAAGGACGAGCTGCTGATGGACAATGCCGCGATCGATGTGGAGCGGCAGAAATTGTGGGAGGCGATGGGCAATCTCGAACAGATGATCCACATTGCCAAGATACTGGACGAGCGGCTGGAGGAAAAGGCGGTCGAGCTCGATGCGACAGATCCGGCAAAGGCCAAGGCGGTTCGCGAAACGGCGCTGTTCTATGTCCGCCAGCGCACGCAGGATCTGCTAACGCAAATGGCGGTTTCGGTGCAGGGCTATCTCGCACTCGACCTCGTCAAGAAGAACAATGTCGAGCTGGTGAAGGGTGTGGACCGCGCCAGCACCACCACGGTCGGTGCGCTGCGTACCGCAGTGACTGTGGCCGAGGCGATGACCAACCAGCGGCTGGTGCTGGGCCAGATCACGGCGCTCAACGAGACCACCGCCAACATCATCGATTCCACCAGCACGATGCTGCGCGACCAGACCGGCAAGATCCACGAGCAGGCCGCAGCGAGCACCATCCCGCTCGAAACGCTCCAGCGCGCCTTCCAGAACATCTACGACACGATGGACGAGGTGGACAGTTTCAAGATTCGCGCACTCGACAGCATGAAGCAGACCGTCACGGTTCTTTCGGCCGAAGTCGAGAAATCGAAAGGCTATATCGCCCGCGCGGAAGGCCAGGCGCAGGCGCAGGCCGCCGCCAGCGAGCCGGCACTGCTTTCGCTGGATAGCTGATGGCCGACACGACACGCCAATCCGAAGTCATTCTACGCCAGGCGAAGACGTCACTCGCGACCCAGCGCGAGGGTGGTTATCACCGCCGCGCCGGCTCGATCGGGCGCGGCTCCGCCTCGCTCAAGACTAGGCATCTCAAGAAGAAGCTCGGCCGCATCCTGCTGGCTGTGGCGGGCGTGTGGCTGGCGGCCAGCGTCATCGGACTGGTCATCGACGGGCTGGGCTTCGCAGGACTGATGGCGGCAGTCATCGCCACCGCCGCAGCGCTGTACGTGTTCGGCAATTACCCGAAGATGAAGGTGCCCCGGCGCAGCGATCTCAACCGCGGCGATGTGCGGCAGCTCGTCGGCCGCACGGAATTGTGGCTGGAGCATCAGCGCCCCGCCTTGCCCCCGCCGGCGGTCACGCTGGTGGACAAGATCGGCGTACAGCTCGATGCGCTCGGCCTACAGCTCGAACATGTCGACCAGCATCATCCCACGACCGCCGAAGTGCGCAAGCTGGTGGGCGAACACCTTCCCGAGATGGTCGATAGTTACCACAAGATTCCGGCGCATCTGCGCGGTGAGAAGCGCGGCGGCTCCTCGCCCGATCAGCAGCTGACCGAGAGTCTCGGCAAGATCAGCGAAGAGATCGACTCCGTCACGCGGCAGCTTGCCGAAGGCTCGCTCGACGATCTGGCAATCCGGACACGCTTTCTCGACTATCGCTATGGTGCCAAGGATGCGCCGGCGATCGAAGGGCCGAAGGACGCCGCCTGATGCGTGTCAATTTGCCGCACAATCTGCCGCGCGAAGAAGTGCGGCTGCGGCTGCGATCGCGCAGTCACGAAATCGGGTCGCTTCTCCCCGGCAGCACGGTCAGCAGCGACTGGCCTAACGAGGACCATATGCGCCTTACCGTCCACGCGATGGGGCAGCAGGTCATCGGCGATGTCGAGATCGGCGAAGGCGAAGTCGTGCTGGAATTCGACCTTCCGCCCGCGCTCGGTTTTCTCACGCCCATGCTGGAAAAAGCGGTCAAGGCACAGGGCGAGAAGCTGCTGCTGGCCCCGCCCAAGGATTGACCGGCGCCGCTACAATTGGCGGTCTTTCTCCAGCAGTTCTTCCGGAATCCTCAGCGCACGGGAAGCCTCCCGCGTTTCGCGCAGGAACAGGATCAATCCCCACATCAACAGCCCGATCGCGACGATGAAAGTGATGCTGGCGACATTCTGCAGATCCGCGCCCAGCAACTCTTCGAGGAACAGCACCGCCACGGTCGAACCGATCGCAATGCCGCTGAGCACA
>DASWIR010000080.1:0-4123 GCA_036397575.1 Alteraurantiacibacter sp.
GTCTCGCCTGCCAGCGGCACCAGTGCCCCGCCCGCGCCTTCGATCACCAGCGGGCGTTCGTCAGGCAGCGTCAGCGCATCGACGTCGATCTCCACCCCGTCCAGCTCCGCCGCGCGATGCGGGGAGCATGGTGTAGTCAGACCATAGGCCTCGGGCAGGATCCGCTCCTGCGGCAGGAGAGACAGCTCCGCGACCCGCGCCGCGTCGCCGCCATCCTCGAGCCCGGCCTGCACCGGTTTCCAGTAATATCCGTCGATGAGCGCGGTAAGCCCGGCCGCGAAAACCGTTTTACCGATCCCTGTATCGGTGCCGGTGACGACGAAGCCGCTCATGCCAATGCGCTGGCGAGCGCTGCGCCCAGCGCATCGACATCGGCAGTACTGGCATTGAGTGTCAGCGCGATACGCAGGCGCGCCGTCCCCACCGGCACGGTGGGCGGACGAATGCCGCGAATGTCGAAACCTGCCGCCTGCAGCTTCCTCGCCACAGCCATCGCGCGGGCATCCTCGCCAAGGACGAGCGGCATGATCTGGGAGCCCGTCGCCGCCGCGCCCAAGGGCGCCAGCACGCGTCCGCCATGCGCGATGAGGGCTCGCAAGGCGTCGCGACGCTCCGGCTCGTCGGCGCATATCCGCAATGCCTCGCGCACGGCGGCAGCCATCAGCGGGCTCGGCGCTGTCGAGAAGATGAAGCCGCGCCCGCGATTGACCAGATGTTCTTTCATCACGCGCGGCCCAGCCAGCAGTGCGCCTTCGCAGCCCAGCGCCTTGCCGCAAGTGTGCAGCGTGACGAGGTTCTCGCGCGGCCGCAGTTCAGCCGCCAGCCCGCGCCCCTCCGCGCCGAACACACCGGTGGCATGGGCCTCGTCCACCACCAGCACAGCGTCGTATCGGTCGACGATCCCGGCCAGTTCGGCCAAGGGCGCGAAATCACCGTCCATCGAATAGAGACTTTCGACTACGGTCCAGGCCTGTCCCTTGCTGCCGCGGTTGCGCCATTCGCCGATCGCATCCCCGAAGGCCTGCGCATCATTGTGCGGCACGCTCACCGCATCGGCCCGCGCCAATCGTAATCCTTCATGCACGCTCGCATGGACCAACTCGTCATAGACGATCAGGTCCCCACGCTGCGGCAGCGTCGAGACCAGAGCGCTGTTGGCGCCATAGCCGTTGGCGAAGAAAATCGCGGTCTCGCTGCCGAAGAATTCCGCCGCCTCAGCCTCCAGAGCCTCATGCTCGGAATGGTTGCCGCGCAACAGACGCGAACCCCCTGCTCCCACCGGCACGCCTCGATTCATCGCCTTCTCCACTGCACGCTTCAGTCGCGGCGATCCGGCAAGGCCGAGATAGTCGTTGGAGGCGAAATCGATCCCTTCGCGCGGCGCCAGCGAACGCAACCGCGCCTTGTCCGCCAGCGCGGCGAGATCGGCGCGCTGCGCTGCAAAGGGATCGCGGTTGCGGGTGTCGGTCATGGCACGCGATATGGCCGCTGGCGCGGGCCCTGTCGAGTTACAGCGCCCGCATCCAGTATTGCATTTGCTTCGGGCTCTCGCGCTCCTCGCCATGTTCCTTCCAGGCAAGTTCGGTAATGAGGCCAGGCAGTTTTTCATAGCCGCGCTTCATCCAGAAAGCGTCATGCGGCCGATGGAAGGCAGGCCGCGCCGGATGATCTTCCGGGCGGACCACCGCTGCGAATGTCGCATGGGTCGCCCCTGCCGAGCGCGCCGCCGCCTCCCGGTGATCGAAGAAAGCATGGCCGATCCGCTGCCCGCGATATTCGGGCAGCAGCACGCTTTCACCGAAGTAGAACAGGCGCGAAGTGTCGTAGCCGCGCTCTTCGAAAGGCCTGCGGAATTCGGCTTTCTGCCCTGCCATGGGCGACGCGGTCGCCGCGCCCACGACGTGATTATCGCCCATCGCCGCGATCATCACACTGCCCGGTTCCTGCGCGAATTCACGCAGGTAATCCGCCTCGTAGGCAAGGCCGCCATCGTAGAGATACGGGTATTCGGCAAATACCGAAATTCTGAGGCGAGCAAGGTCGTCCAGCATGCCGCCGATTTCCGCGCCCGCCAGTGTGCATATCTCCACCGTCATGCGGTCACCCGCTAGCCCCGGCCCGCAGGTGCGGCAATTGCTTTCGCGGCCAAGCGGGTCTATAGGCCGGGGCACGCCCCGGGCCCGTGCGAAGCACCGCGCTTCCCACTGCCGGGGCGATTGTATTTTCTACGAAATCTCAAAGGTCGAAGCCCATGTCCCGCCGCCGCCAGATCTATGAAGGCAAGGCCAAGATTCTCTATGAAGGCCCCGAGCCCGGCACCATCATCCAGTATTTCAAGGATGATGCGACCGCGTTCAACGCCCAGAAAAAAGGCAAGATCAACGGCAAGGGCGTGATCAACAACCGGATTTCGGAACACGTCTTCACGCGGCTCGCCCATATCGGCATCCCGACGCATTTCATCCGCCGCCTCAATATGCGCGAGCAGCTGATCCGCCAGGTCGAGATCATCCCGCTCGAAGTGATCGTCCGCAACGTCGCGGCGGGCTCGCTCTCTCAGCGCCTCGGCATCGAGGAAGGCGAACCGCTGCCGCACACGCTGATCGAATATTACTTCAAGGATGACGCGCTGGGCGATCCGATGGTGGCCGAGGAGCATATCGCCTGCTTCAACTGGGCCAGTCCGGAAGAGATGCAGGATATCTCGGCCATGGCGATCCGCATCAATGATTTCATGTGCGGCATGTTCGCCGCGATCGACATCCGCCTGGTCGACTTCAAGCTGGAATTCGGGCGGATCTGGGACGGCGACTTTTCGCGCGTGATTCTGGCCGACGAGATCAGCCCGGATGGCTGCCGGCTTTGGGACATGAAGTCGGGCGAAAAACTCGACAAGGATCGGTTCCGCCGCGATCTCGGCGGCGAGGAAGAAGCCTATCAGGAAGTCGCACGGCGGCTCGGCCTGTTGCAGGACGATGGCGAGCCGGGCGAGGTCTTCGACCTTTCGGCGCACCGCACGCGGCTGCGCGGCGGCATGCCCAAACCGAAAAAGTAGGGTTCGGATCCTAGACGCAGAACTTGAGCGTCATCCCGCTGGGCGCGACTTCGCCTGCGGAGAGCGGCACGGAATCGCCGTCCACCTGCATCGGCAGGCCGCTATCCTCCAGTGCCACCCGGCGAACCGTGCGGATTTCGGCAAGCCCGATCCGATCGAGCGGCAGGCGTGCTGCGAGCGCGGAGCCGAAAGCGAGGCTCGCGCGGCGCGAGGCGCGTTTCAGCGTGACGAGTTCGAAAGTCTCGCTGGTCAGCGCGGCACGGCGCGACAGGCTGAACGGCCCGGCATAATACCGCCCGCGCGCAACGAATACGCCTTCCGCCTCGCATTCGAACAGCGTCCCATCGGCCAGCTCGCCCGACACCGCCACAGGACGGCGCGGCCAGTCGCGAAGCAGCCGGAACGCCGCCGCGCCATAGGCATAGCGGCCGATCTTCATTTTCAGCGCCGGATCGAGATTGGCAACCGCTGCGCTATCGGGCCCGATACTGAGACAGGCGATTATGGGGTGATCGGCAAAGGCGAAAAGGGGCGAGGCCATCCAGCTTTCCGATCCGCGCTGCCAGGCCGCCAGCACTTGCTCGGCGAATTCTTCCCGCTTGCGGCGATAGCCAAGCTCGCGCGCGACAAGGTTGATCGTGCCCGCCGGCGCGATGCAGAGCGGTACGCGGCCCGCATCCGCACCCATCGCCTTCACCACTTGGCGCAAAGCTCCGTCCCCGCCCATCACGCAGACCATGTCGGCGTTGCCGGACAGTTCCGTTCCCTTCGGCCGGGTAGGAGTTACATCCACTGCGCAGCCCCGCATCTCGAAAGCGCGCGCAAGCGCCTCGAGGTCCGCCTGCCGGAACGATCCGGCAGCGGGATTATAGAGTAGGTCGAGCTTCATCTCCTCTTCAGCTATTACCTGCTTCATATTGAAAAACACCAAAGTTCCGCGCTGCCATGGTTGTTCTGGGCGAAACGAGGGGGCAGGAAGACCGGATGATCCGACATTTTCTCGTATGTTTGGCGCCGTTCGCGCTGCTTGCGGCCGCGCCCGCACCGCTGCTCGCGCAGCAACAGGGC
>DASWIR010000081.1:0-7360 GCA_036397575.1 Alteraurantiacibacter sp.
GGCGATGCGGAACGGAGCTTCCGTCACTACGAGGCCGGAAATGGCCAGCGGCGGAAGGAGTTGGGATATGCCCCCGAAGTGATCACCCGGCAGGTCGACGAAGTGCTCGCCACCCTGACGCCGGAATTCCTCTCCGCGCGCGAAGGATGGGGCGATCCGTCGCCCGACCCGATCTTCATCCTCGGCCTGCCGCGCGCGGGCTCCACGCTGATCGAGCAGATCCTTTCAAGCCATTCACGCGTCGAAGGCACGATGGAGCTGCCCGATATTCCGGCCATGGCCATGCGCGAGGCGAAGGCGGCGGGCGGCGACATACGCGCCTGGCCGGCTGCGCTGGCGGCGATGGATGCGGCCAGATGCGCCGAGCTGGGCGCGGAATTCCTCGAGCGGACGCAGGTTCAGCGCAAGACCGAGAAGCCCTTCTACATCGACAAGCTGCCCAACAACTGGTCCTATGCCGGCTTCATCCACGCGATCCTTCCCAATGCGAAGATCGTCGATGCAAGGCGCGATCCGCTCGACTGCTGCTTTTCCAATTTCCGCCAGCATTTCGCCAAGGGGCAGGGCTTTTCCTACGGGCTTGCCGATATCGGCCGGTACTATGCCGATTACGTCCGCGCGATGGACCATTACGACCGCGTGCTGCCGGGCCGGATTCACCGCGTGATTCACGAGGAGCTGCTCGGCGATCCCGAGGGGGCCGTGCGCGGCCTGCTCGCTTATCTCGGCCTGCCGTTCGAGGAAGGCTGCCTCGAGTTTCACCGCAACACCCGCGCCGTGCGCACCGCCTCAAGCGAACAGGTGCGCCGCCCGTTGAACCGCGACGGCGTGGGGCAATGGAAGCCTTACGAACAATGGCTGGGGCCGCTGTTCGAAGCGTTGGGCGACCTGCCGCAAACCTATGCCAGACGGCCATAGGCGCTAAATCCGGCCCGGATTTGTGCGTTGCAAAAATACCATAGTGGGGGCGGCGTGAACCGATTGCTCCCTGCAACCTATTGGCAAATTCCCGAAGCTGTGGCGGATAGCTGTCCAGGGACTGCAATCGGGAGGTCACGGCCATGCAACATTTTCGTTCGCACATGAAATTGCCTCTAATCTGTTCCCTGCTGGCAGGCACGGCCATGGGCACTGCCCAGCCGGCCTTCGCGCAGGATCGCGAGGAAGGGTCGGGGGGTGACGTGATCATCGTCACCGCCAACAAGCGTGCGCAGGACTTGCAGGACGTCCCGATCGCCATAACGGCGCTGGGCACCGAAAAGCTCGACCAGCTGCAGGTCAATGACCTGCAGGGTGCGGTGAAGTTCCTGCCTTCGGTCACCATCCAGTCGCTCGCACCCGGTTTCGCGCAGGTCTATTTCCGCGGCGTCGCCTCGGGCGAGAACGCCAACCATTCCTCCTCGCTGCCCACGGTCGGCACTTATCTCGACGAAATGCCGATCACCACGATCCAGGGCGCGCTCGACATCCATGCCTACGACCTTGCGCGCGTTGAAGCGCTGGCCGGCCCGCAGGGCACGCTGTACGGCGCCAGCTCGATGGCGGGCACGATCAAGATGGTGACCAACCAGCCGGACTCGTCGGGCACTTATGGCGCGGCCGATTTCGAGGTCAACACGGTGGCAGACGGCGGTGTGGGCGGCACGGCCGAAGGCTTCATCAATGCGCCCCTTGGCGACAATGCCGCGCTGCGCCTGGTCGGATGGTACCGCCGCGACGCGGGCTATATCGACAACGTCTTCGGCAGCCGCACCTACCCGACCTCCGGCATCACGCAGGACAATGCTGAATTCGTCGAGGAAGATTACAACGACGTCGACACGTACGGCGCGCGCCTCGCGCTCGGCATCGACCTCGACGAGAACTGGACTATCCGCCCGGTCGTGATGGGCCAGGTGACCGAAGCCAATGGCAGCTTCGCTCAGGAGCGCTCCAGCGCGGTTACCGACAAGCTGCAGACGGTGCAGTACAATCCCGAATGGTCGAAGGACAAATGGCTGCAGGTCGCGCTGACGATCGAAGGCAAGATCGGCAGCTGGGACCTGGTGGCGACGGGCGGGCATCTTTGGCGCGAGGACGAGGTCGTGGCCGACTATTCGGACTACGCCTATTTCTACGACGCGCTCTACGGCTACGGCGCCTATTTCTACGACAATAATTACGACCTGATCAGCCCCAACCAATATATCGAGGGGCAGGACAAATACCGCCGGATATTCGGCGAAATCCGCGTTTCAAGCCCGGAGGATGCGCCGGTTCGCTTCATCGGCGGACTGTTCGCGCAGCGCCAGTGGCACAATATCGAACAGAACTACATTATCGACGATCTGACCGATCTCTTCGTGGTCACCGGCACGAACAGCGATATATGGCTGACCCAGCAGGATCGCGTCGACCGCGACTATGCGGCCTTCGGTGAGCTGAGCTGGGATCTCACAGACGCGCTGACTCTGACCGGCGGCGTTCGCGTCTACCGCTACGACAACTCACTGGCCGGCTTCTTCGGCTACAACGCCAATTTCTCGGGTGCCACCGGCGAAGCGGCGTGCTTTGACGGGCCAGTCGTTCCGGGCTCGCCCTGCACCAATCTCGACAAGGAGACGTCGGACACCGACTTCATCCACAAGCTGAACCTCACTTACGAGATCAGCCCCGATGCGCTGGTCTATGCGACCTGGTCGCGCGGCTTCCGTCCGGGTGGCATCAACCGTCGGGGCACTCTGCCGCCTTACGGGCCCGACACGCTCGACAATTACGAGATCGGCTGGAAAACGCAGTTCGGCCCGGTTCGGTTCAACGGCGCAATTTACCAGCAGGAATGGAAAAACATCCAGCTCTCCTTCCTCGGCGAGAACGGCCTGACCGAGATCCGCAATGCCGGCATCGCCAGGATCCGCGGTGTGGAAGGCGATTTTTCCTACAATGAAGGCGGGCTGACGCTCAGCCTCTCGGGCAGCTACAACGATGCCACGATCCGTGAGGATTTCTGCCGCATTGCCAATCCGCAATTCGACTGCACGCTCGACCCCGGCGACGGGCGCACCAATGCGCTGCTCGCCCCGGCCGGAACGCAATTGCCGGTTACCGCCAAATTCAAGGGCAATGCTATCGCCCGCTACGAATTCCCGCTGGGAAGCTGGGACGCCCATATCCAGGGCTCGCTCAGCCATGTGGGCGAACGGCGCAGCGACCTTCGTACTTTCGAGAACGGCATCAAGGGCTTCTTCCCTGCCTATACCACTGCCGATTTCAGCATCGGTGCGACGGGCAACGGATACCGGGTCGAACTCTTCGCGACGAACCTGTTCAACAGCAACGGCGTGATCAATGCGGGCGTGCAGTGCCTGGAGACGACTTGCGGCGATCCCGACGGGATCAGCAGCACGGGCGGCGTGTTCTACGATTACGTCATCCGGCCGCGCGTTATCGGCTTGAAGGTCGGCGCCGACTTTTAAGGTGTATCGGCATCAGGCACATGGCCGTGGCCGTTTGCGAGGAATATCCGACGGACACATCTCTCCTTTCTCGTCATTCCCGCGCAAGCGGGAACCCAGTTATAGCCAGAGCCGACTGGGTCCCCGCTTGCGCGGGGATGACGAAGGGGGACAGGCATCCGAAGGCGAGCCGCCATGGTTGATGCGATTAGCAGGTCCGGATCCCAGAATCCTGTGAGCGAGGCATCTTCCGCAGCAGCAGGGCCGGGCCGCAAGCTCGGCCTTGTCGCCGCGACCGCGCTGGTCATGGGCAACATGATCGGCTCGGGCGTGTTCCTGCTGCCCGCCAGCCTTGCGCCTTACGGCTGGAACGCGGTGATCGGCTGGATCGTGACCACCGCCGGGACGCTGGTGCTGGCCTGGATCCTCGCCTCGCTGACCAGGGCAAAGCCGCTTGCGGCGGATCCGGCGGGCTTCGTGTCGGAGGCATTCGGCGAATTGCCGGCGTTTCTCGTTTCGTGGATATACTGGGTCTCGATCTGGACCGCGGTGGTATCCATCGCCGTCGCGGCGGTCAGCTATCTCTCGGCATTCATTCCCGCGATCGGCGAGACGCCGATGATGCCGGCCCTCAGCGCAATCGCCCTGGTCTGGGCGATGACGCTGATCAACCTCATGGGCGTGCGCGCAGCGGGCGATTTTCAGGTGGTGACGGTGGTGCTCAAGCTGCTGCCGCTGCTGGCCATCATCGCCATCGCCGCCATCGTCCTCGGCAACGGAGATGGCGAAATCCGCCCATTCGAAATGCGCGAGATCAATGGCGTGGATTTGCGCGGCGCGGCGGCGCTGACGCTGTTCGCGCTGCTCGGGTTCGAATGCGCAAGCCTTGCCGCTCACCGCGTGCGCGATCCCGAAATCAACGTCCCACGCGCAACGATGTGGGGCACCGCGCTGACGGGGCTCGTCTATCTGCTGGTCTGTTCGGCCGTCGCGCTGATGCTCCCGGAAGCGGTCGCGGCAAATTCTCCCGCCCCGCTCGCCACCTTTGTCGAGCGCTACTGGAATGCAGGGGTGGCGGCATTCGTCACATTGTTCGCGATCGTCAGCTGCGTTGGCGCGGTCAATGGCTGGGTGCTGATGCAGGGGGAATTGCCCCGCAGCATGGCAGCGCGCGGTATTCTTCCTGCCTGGTTTGCGGGCACCGATGCCATCGGTACGCCGCGCCGTGCGCTGATAGTTTCCAGCGTGATTGCAACCATCTGCCTGTTGCTCAATTCCAGCCGCAGCATGCAGGGGATCTACGAATTCGTGCTGCTGCTTTCGACTTCGGCCGCGTTGTGGCTCTACCTCGCATGCGCATTGGCGGCATGGCGGATGAAAGTGGTGCGCCTGTTTGCCGCGGTCGGTGCAATCTATTCGGTCTGGACGCTGTGGGGCGCGGGCATCGAGGCAAGCGGCTGGAGCCTGGTGCTGATGATGGCGGGCCTGCCGATCTACTGGCTGGCGCGGCGCGAGGCGAAGGCTTAGGCTGGCGGCACAATTTAGAGGCATTCCGATGGCAACCAAACTGCACCTGGCCGGAGACTATGCGGACCCGCTCGAAGGGTGGAGCCTGCCGGCATGGACCTATCGCGACGCGGAATTCTTCGCGCTGGAGAAGGAGCGGGTGTTCGCGCCCAGCTGGCAGGTCGTCTGCCATGTGAGCGACATTCCCGATCCGGGCGACTGGCATACGCTCGACTATATCGGTGAAAGCGCGATCGTGGTGCGCGGCAAGGACAGCGAGCTGCGCGCCTTCACCAATGTCTGCCGCCATCGCGGATCGCGCCTCCTCGACGGGGCGAGCGGCTGCGCGAAGAAGCTGGTCTGCCCATATCACGCCTGGACCTACGATCTCGACGGGTCGCTGGCAGGCGTGCCCGACAGCGCATCCTATCCAACGCTCGACAAGTCCCGGCACGGGCTCGCCAGCGTCGATATGGAGGTGTGGCGCGGCTTCGTTTTCGTGCGGCTGAAGGACGATGGCGGACCATCGATCGCCCAGATGATGGCGCCTTACGAGGGTCTGGTGGAGCCTTACCGTTTCGAGGAACTGCGCTCGCTCGGCCGGGTCACGCTGCGCCCGCGCACCGTCAACTGGAAGAATATCGGCGACAATTATTCGGACGGATTGCACATCCCCGTCGCCCATCCGGGGCTCACGCGGCTGTTCGGCCGGTCCTACGGCGTCGAGGCGAGCGAGCATGTCGACCGCATGTGGGGCGACATGATCGACCGGCCCTCCGCCAACTGGTCCGAACGAATGTACCAGTCGCTGCTCCCGCCCGTGCCGGATTTGCCGGAAGACCAGCAGCGGCACTGGACCTATTTCAAGCTCTGGCCGAACGTCGCCTTCGACATCTATCCCGACCAGGTGGATTTCATGCAGTGGCTGCCGATCGGCCCCGGCGAGAGCCTGATCCGCGAGATCAGCTATGTCCTTCCCGACGAGCGGCGGGAAATGCGCGCCGCGCGCTATCTCAACTGGCGCATCAACCGGCAAGTCAATGCGGAGGACACCGCGCTGATCGCCCGCGTCCAGCAGGGCATGGAATCGCGCAGCTTCTCCATGGGGCCGCTCTCCGAAAAGGAAGTCTGCCTGCGGCATTTTTGCCGGCGGATGCGCGAAGTGATCCCCGAAGCGCGGATGGAAGAGCAGCCTGCTGCTGGGTGGAGCCGCACATAGTTGGGGACTGGAGTTCGTTTCATCGGCAGGCCGTCATGCTGAAACCTTCGGCGGGCTCAGGACGGGTTTGTTTTGGCTTTATCCCATTCAGCCATGTGATGCCGTCATCCCGGACGTGTTCCGGGATCCAGCTTCCTTCTTCTCACCAACCAGCTGGACCCCGGCACAAGGCCGGGGTGACGGGGTTGAGAGGCGGTGGCAAATGGCCGCGCGGAGGCGCTGGTCACGCATAATATGCGTGACTTTGCCAAGGGCGCGGCGAGGTTCGGAGTGCGGGTCTTGCGGCCCGGAGAATTGCTGAAGGAGTTACGGTCATGAGCAGGGCATCCTATCCGCTCAAGCTTCCGGCATCGGTCAAGGAGGCCGCCGCCCGGCTTGCCAAGGAAGACGGCGTACCGCTGAACCAGTGGATCGCCGTTGCCATCGCACAGAAGATCGGCGTGGTCGAAACCACGGCGGATTTTCTCCAGCGCCGGGCGGGCAAGGCGTGCCCGGAGGACATGCTGCCGTTCCTCGACAAGGCAAAGCGTGAGGCACCGCCGGCGGGAGACGAATTGTAGAGTTTCGGTGGCAGGCGGTTCGACGAGCATCTGGTGGCGGCTGTTTGCCAAAAAGGGGAAGTAGCGATGGGACGCACCCATAACGAGATCATGAAGGCGCTGCCGGCCGATCGCCGCCGCAAGGTCGAGGCGCGCGCTGCCGAGTTGATCGCCCAAGTCGAAGGCCTCCAGGCGCTCCGCAAACTGATCTAGAGCCGCCTGGGTCCCCGCTTTCGCGGGGATGACGAAGTCAGAGGAACCCCGCCCTTCATCACCTCTGCCACGCTCTCCAGCACCCGCACATCCTCCAGCGGGTTCCCCTCGACCGCGATCATGTCGGCGAACTTGCCCGGCGCGATGCTGCCGAGGTTGTCCTGCTGGCCGATCACTTTGGCCGCGTCGAGCGTGGCTGCGCGGATCGCCTGTACCGGGCTCATGCCGTTTTGGACCATATAGGCGAACTGCCGGCCATTGATGCCGTGCGGATAGACGCCTGAATCGCTGCCGAAGGCGATGGGCACGCCGAGCTCCACGGCGCGGCGGAAATTATCGCGCTGGATCTGGGTCGTCTCGCGGTTCTTGCGAAGATATTCTTCGGGCCAGCCCTCGGCAGTGCCGAATTCGTCGATATAGTCGCCGTTGAATACGTCCATCACCAGCCA
>DASWIR010000082.1:0-8390 GCA_036397575.1 Alteraurantiacibacter sp.
ACGATCTACCGCCAGGGCGACGCATTGTGCCTCGAGCCACAGATATTCCCCGACACGCCGAACAAGCCCGAATTCGGCTCGGCCCGGCTGGACCCAGGAGAAGTCTACGAAAATCGCATCGTCTATCGCTTTTCCCTGAACGCCGCGGATGATGCAGACTGACCGCTTCGTCATGCACGATCGTGCCGAGGAAGGGTAGGATGTTCCGCCTCGACCGCCGCACTTTCCTTGCCTCAGCAAGCGCTGTCGCATTGCTGAGCGGCGGGACTGCTCTTGCCCGGGACCGGGCCGGGCGTCGATCGCTGGCGCTGGGCGATATCTCGCTCAAGCCCTCGGTATTCCGAAACGCCGTCGAGACGAACCGGCGCGTTCTGTTCGCTCTCGAACCAGACCGGCTGCTGCATAATTTCCGCCGCTCGGCGGCCCTTTCGCCCAAAGGGGAGATCTACGGCGGCTGGGAAGGGCGCGGCATTGCCGGGCACAGCCTTGGCCATTACCTCACTGCGCTCTCGATCATGGCGGCGCGCGGTGATGCCGAGGCCAGGCGCCGGGCGGCCTATATCGTCAGCGAGCTTGCCGCCTGTCAGAGCGCGCATGGTGATGGCTATGTCGGCGGAACGACGGTCGAAAGGGATGGCGCGATCGTCGATGGCAAGATCGTCTTCGAAGAGATTCGCCGCGGCGAGATCCGCACCAGCGGCTTCGACATCAATGGCGGCTGGGTGCCCCTCTACACCTGGCACAAGGTGCAGGCCGGGCTGACCGACGCCTATCGGCTTGCCGGAATCGGTGACTCGCTGCCGGTGCTTCTTGGCATGGCGGGCTATCTCGCCGGCGTGCTTGAAGCGCTGGACGACGAGCAGATGCAGAGCCTGCTCGCCGCCGAACATGGCGGTCTGAACGAGGCTTATGCCGATCTCTACGCGCTGACGGGAGAACCGCGCTGGCTGACCTTGGCCGAGCGCATCCGCCACAAGGTCGTGCTCGACCCGCTGGCTCGGGGCGAGGACAACCTGCCCGGCCTTCATGCCAACACACAGATCCCGAAAGTGATCGGCCTCGCGGGGCTGCACGAAATGACCGGAAAGCCGGAATATGCGCAGACCTCGCGCCACTTCTATCGGCTCGTCACCGACCATCACTCCTATGTAATCGGCGGCAATTCCGAAGGCGAGCATTTCGGGCCGCCCGATGTCGTGGCCTCGGCATTGACCGACCGTACCTGCGAGGCGTGCAACAGCTACAACATGCTCAAGCTCGCGCGGCACTTGTGGGCCTGGGAGCCGGATGCCGCACTGTTCGACGAATATGAGCGGACCTATCTCAACCATATCCTCGCCCACCAGCACCCCGAGACCGGTATGTATGTCTATTTCATGCCGCTCCGCTCCGGATCGCGTCGGACCTATTCGACACTCGAGGACAGTTTCTGGTGCTGCATGGGCTCGGGCATGGAAAGCCACGCGAAGCACGGCGACAGTGCCTTCTGGCAGGACGGCGGCGAAGTGCTGTTCGTCAATCTCTTCATCCCGTCCGATTTGCACTGGCGCGAGGGCGGGATGCGCCTTTCGCTCGACACGGGATTTCCGCGCGACGAACATGTCGCACTGACGATCGAGGACGCGCCCACTGCCGAAAGGACGCTGGCGCTGCGCCTGCCGGGCTGGTGCACGGAGCCGCACCTTTCGGTCAATGGCGAGCCCGTCCGCGTCTCCCCTGGGCCGGGCTATGCGAGAATGACGCGGCATTGGCGTATCGGCGACCGGATCGAGGCGCATTTCCCAATGCACCTGGTAATTGAGGCGGTGCCGGACGATCCGAACATGGTGACCTTCCGCCACGGCCCGCTCGTCCTGGCGGCGAATCTCGGCGGGGAAGAGAGCCGCGAAGAGTTGCTCGCACCGGCGCTGATCACCGCCGATCCCTTCCGCGCCGCCAAGCCGGTGGCCGGTCGGCCTTTCACGTTTCGCGTGGAGCAAGCGGTGCCCGAGCCGATCACCCTAACTCCTTTCTTCGACCAGTACGACAATCGCACCGCGGTTTACTTCCCGCGTTTTGAGGCCGGGGAGTGGGCCCAGCGGGAAGCGAAATATCGGGCTGAACAGGCGGCCTTGCGCTCGCTCGAAGCGCAGACAATGGATGTCATCCATCTCGGAGAGATGCAGCCCGAGCGCGACCATGGTTTCAGGACCAATCAGTCGGACGTTATCGCCAATGGCGGCCGCACTGGGCGTACCGCTTGGTGGGGGGTCGGCAATTTCATCGAATTCGATCTCGCTGTCGGTCAAGGTCCTGTCCTGTTGCGCGCGCTCTATTGGGGCGAGGAGACGGGCAAGGATTTCAAGATACTCGTCGACGGCGAGTCGATCGCGCGCGAGCGGCGCGAAACGGCTGCCAAGAGGGAGTTTGTGTCCGTCGATTACCCGGTTCCCGAACGATTAACTGCGGGCAAGCAGCTTATCACCGTGCGGTTCGAGACCGCCGGCAGCGACGCGCCGGTCTATGAAGTGCGTACGCTTCGCAGCGGTGCTGCCCAATCACCGCGCTGAATGCGACGCATCGCCGTTGTACCTATGGGTATGCGTCCGGACTGCCGGGTTCACCCGGCTCGATCCCGGTGAGAGCTTGTGCGGGAGAGATTCATTTGCGTAAATCCGTCGATACGTCCCGCAAGGCAGCGACGAAGCCGGCGGCGCGTCTGTGTACTTCGGCCGCCGAAAAGCCCGGCTTGTAGAGCGAGGAGCCGAGGCCGAACCCGGCCGCGCCGGCGGCGACCCATTGCGCCATTAGCGGTGGTGTGATTCCGCCAACGGGCAAAACCGGGACCTCGGCCGGGAGTACGGCGCACAGCGCCTTAAGCATCGCAGGGCTCGCGCCTTCGGCTGGAAACAGCTTGAGCGCATGTGCGCCCGCGCGCAGGGCGCCGAAGGCTTCGGTCGGCGTGAAAAAGCCGGGCAGGGAAATCATGCCGGCCTCGACCGTCGCGGCGATCACCTCTTCGTTCGAGTAAGGCGAGACGATCAGAATCCCACCCGCGTCCCGGACCGCCACGACCTCGGCAGCGGTCGTGACTGTCCCTGCGCCGACCAGAGCTCTCTTACCGAGACGTGCAGCCAGCCTTTCGATAGATTTGAGCGGCTCCGGCGAATTGAGCGGCACTTCGACGATCCCAAGGCCTGCCTCGATCAGAGCCTCGCCGATCCCCTCGGCCTCGTCCGGGGTGATACCGCGAAGAATTGCGACGAGCGGACAGTCCTTCAATCTCGCGTGGAAAATCTCAACGGGGTTCATTTCGTCAGCTCCGCCAAACGCTTCAGTCCGGCAAGGACGGCCTCTCCGCCATCCACCGGTGTTGCTGTGTAGCCGCTTCGTTCGATAGCGGCGGTATAAAGCGTGGCGAGGTCGGTCCGGCCGATCACATGGACGTTTCGTTCTTCAGAGATAGCCAGGCCTGCACGAAGATCCGCGCCTATCAGCAGTCCGCTCGCAAAGGCTGCGCCATTGGCGGAAGGCGAGGTGCCGAGAAGAGCGCGAGCGCGCACGCCGAACAGATCGGCAGTCAGCTCCGCGCCCGCAAGCCCGCGATCCACACCGGCGTAAAAGTCGGGTCCGGCCTTGGCCGGGTCCCGAAGCTGCTCGGCAAGGATGCTGTGTGTCCCGAGCAGTGCGAACAGTTCGCCTGTCATCACCGTACGGAACGCCGTAACCCGGCGGTCGCGCACCACGACCCATTTGGTGTGCGTGCCGGGAAGGCATGCCAGGCAGTCCGCAGGCGCGAGTCCCGCCGCGACCGCTCCCAGAACCTGCGTCTCCTCTCCGCGCATTACGTCCGCCGCGTCCCCCTCGGCATAGGCAAGGCCAGGAACGATCGCGACCGAACCGGGCTCCACCCAGCAAAGCTCGCGCGCCAAATCTTCCAAATCGACGGGGCAAGGAAGATAGGGCGTCTCGCGCCAACCCCGATTCGCCCCGACCATCCCTGTGAGCAGAGACAGGCGCGGCTCCGGGCTGCCGAGCGAGTGCTTCAGCTCCTCGAATGCCGCTTCCCAGCCGTCTCGCGGTACCGCGAGCATGCCGCGCTGATCTTCGGTGGACGTCAGCTTCCTGCCGTTCCCGTCGAGCAGCCACGCCCGGCGGTTGGTCGTTCCCCAATCCGCGAGCAGCAAAGGACCTGTCAATGGCTGTTCCTCGCCACTTCGGCCTCGTTTGCGCGAATCGGGAAAGCAAAATCTGTGCTTTGGCTGGTGTGCCGGGAGATCGCGAAAGTGAGTTTCCACAGGCACCGAACGGGCTGCAATATCATGACGAGTAGAGATCTCCCGGAGCCGGCTTTGGCAAACTTATCATACAAAACAGCATCATCACAGCAACCGGCTTTTCGCCCGCCAATGCTCGTTTCTCGCGAGCTTTTTTAGCCCTGCGCAGAAAATATGATAAATGGCTAGCGCAGGGCAAATGATGATGGTAGCGCTACCGTAAGGTCGAGTCCGCGAGAACATAATAATGGGCGGCTTGGCATGGGACGAGGCTGCGGCGATGCGCGCGAAATGCGGCATTGCCCATAAAATATGGGTGGAGGGTGATAATGCGGATGAGCGCGAATTTCGGGCTACTGGCTCGCGGTGTATCGGTCCTGGCGATTGGGGCTGCGATACTCGCAACTCCGGCCATGGCGCAGGATGTCGAGGAAGAAGAGGCGCCGCCCGCGACGGGAACAATTGACGCTGCCGAGTCGGAGATCGTCGTCACCGGCCGCCGGGCCGCCCTGCAGGCTGCCGAGGAGCGCAAGAGGCGATCCGAAGGGATTGTCGACTCAGTCGTCGCCGATGAGGCCGGCAAGCTGCCCGACAATTCCATTACCGAGGTTCTGCAGCGTGTAGCGGGTGTCAGTATCGTTCGCTTCGCTGCGCTCAACGACCCAGACCATTTCTCGGTCGAGGGCTCGGGCATCCAGGTGCGCGGCCTCACGGGCGTTGCATCGCGGCTGAACGGGCGCGACATCTTCAGCGCAAACGGCGGGCGCGCGCTGCTGTGGGGCGACGTGACGCCTGAACTCATGGCCGCGGTCGACGTCTACAAGGCTGCCACCGCCGATCTCATCGAGGGCGGCACGGGCGGGCAGATCGATCTTCGCACCAAGCTGCCGTTCGACTTCGCGGCCGGCTGGCATGTCGCCGGCAGCGCTCAAATCAGCCATGGCGACTTGGCCAAGGCCACCGATTATGGCGGATCGGTGCTCGTCTCCAATCGCTGGGATACCGGCATCGGCGAGATAGGCGTACTGGTCGACCTCGCGCACAGCCGCCTGACCTCGCGGTCGAACTTCTTCCGCGCCGAGCCCTATTTCCGCAAGCGGCTTCTGGGCGACACGGAGGACGTGTTCATCCCTGGCGGCTTCGACTACGGCGACGAGGAATTCCAACGTGACAGGACCGGCATCTATGCCGCACTGCAGTGGGCGCCGAGTTACGATCTGAGTTTCACCGGCATCTTTTTCCAGTCGCGGTACAAGAACCACAACCAGTCGCATTTTGCCATCCAGGCGTCGCAGGACCTGGCGGTCGACCGTGCCAACAGTACGTTCGACGCCAATGGTGGTTTGCTGACTACCGACGCAATGTTCCTGCGCGACAACGGCACTTTCCTTCCGACTGGCGGCCGCACGACTGGCGCCGGCGGTACCGAGGGCACCCGATCGGAGTCGATGACGCGCGACATGTCGCTCGAGTTTGACTGGAACCCGGGAGAGGGTCCGTTGACGATTGGCGGTTCGTATCAGCACGTGAAGTCGGAGTCGGATCTGGATCGACTCGCCGTCTTCCGCGACGTCGCCTTTCCCTCGACCTTCTCGCTGGATCTGACCGGCGATCTGCCCGAAGCGACCCTCGGGCCGCAGCCCGACGACGCCTTCTCGGACCCGGCGAATTACTTCTGGTCGGCGGCGATGCCGCACAGCGAGCTCAATCGCGGCACGATGGATTCGGCCAACCTCGATGCCGAATACACATTCGAAGACAGCTTCTTCCGCTCGGTGAAAGTCGGCGCCCGCTGGTCGGATCGGAAGGAACGCGATCTCAACAACGGCTTCACCTGGTCGGCGCTCGGTCGCGGCTGGAACGGCGACCCCCAGCTGACATTCGCCAATGCCGCGCCCGGCGACGTCGAGTTCTACGCGTTCGACAATTTCTTCCACGGCGACCTGCCCGTACCGGCGAATACGCTCTGGCCATCGATCGATCTCATCGAGAACACCAACGTCGACGATCTGCACCAACCGCCGCCGGCCGGCTTCTGCGGCGATCCCTTCGCCAGCGACCTGTGGTTCAACTGCTCCGCCGCAGGGTCGCTGTCAGACAGCACCTATGGCGGGGCGCGGTCGCGTACCGGCGGGTTCCTGCTGCCCAACGACCTGCGCGAATGGCGGACCGAGTCGCTTGCCGGCTATGCCCTGATCCGCTTCGGGCGGGATTACGACCCCGGGGCGCTCGGCTTCTCGGGCAATGTGGGCCTGCGAGTGGTCAAGACCACAAACGAGTCGGAAGGCTACATCGTCCAGAACGCGATGACTTTCATTCGCGATGGCGAAGTCGTCTCCTTGACCGAGCGGGTCGAGCCTCGCGGCGGGAGAAAGACTTTCACCCGCGTGCTGCCATCGGTAAACCTGCAGCTCGAGCCGGCGGAGGATATCAAGGTGCGGTTCGCCTACAGCATCACGATGGACCTGCCGACGTTCGATGCTACACGTGGAACCGGTTCGGTAGGCGTGGCGACGACGTCGAATCCGGTTCAGGGCCAGCCGGGTATCTTCACCAACTTCACGGCCGATACCGGCAATCCTTTCCTCGACCCTGCGATGTCGAACAACTTTGACCTGTCGCTGGAATGGTATGCGAAGCCTGGCACCATTTTCCATCTGGCCGGCTTTCACAAGCGGATCACCGATCTACCGATCCGATCGCTGACGCTGCGCGATGTGACCATCTACTACCCGGATGACACGACCGAAGACGTGACCGCCAGCGCCACGGACGTGAGCAATGCGACGGAGGCCGCCAAAGTGACGGGCTTCGAAGTGGGAGGACGCACCTTCTTCGATATGCTGCCGGGCATACTCGGCGGTTTCGGAGTGGAGGCGAACTACACCTATATCGACAGCCAGAATCCGGGCGACCTCTACCGCGACATCTTCGGAACGATCCGGAACGATGCGCCGCTGCAGGGCCTGTCCAAGCACAACTACAACGCGACGCTGATGTACGAACGGGGCCGCGTCTCGGCGCGTGTGGCCTACTCGTGGCGGTCGAGATATCTTCAGTCGACCAACTCGAACGGCACCACTCCGACTTACAACTATGTGCCGGCTCCGGGCGCTGCTGCCGTTCCCATCCAGATCGCGCTGCCGGTATATGGTGACTCCTATGGCCAGGTCGATGCCGGTATCACGTTCAGGGTCAACGACAACCTGTCGTTTTCCCTGGAGGGAACCAACCTGCTCAACGCCACGCAGCGCACGCTGATGGGCGGCTACAACAACGATGCAATATATATCCGTAGCTGGTTCCAGAGTGACCGCCGTGTCAGCTTGGGTGTAAACGTCGCTTTTTAATCTCCCAGCCTGGTGGCGGGTCACGGCCCGCCACCGATTTTCCTTCGAGTACTCCGATGGTCGCGAATATTCGTAAAGTTCTGATCGTCGGAGGCGGAACTGCCGGCTGGCTTACCGCCGGCTATCTTGCACGGATACTTGCCGCCGATCGTCCTGGAGGCGTCGAGGTCACCCTCGTGGAATCGCACGAAATCGGCATTCTTGGCGTCGGCGAAGGGACGTTCCCGACGATCCGCAAGACGCTCTCCCGGATCGGGATCGACGAGGCCGAGATGGTCCGGCGCTGCGGGGCAACCTTCAAGCAGGGCGCCAAGTTCGTCGACTGGCGGCAAGAGCCCGGATCGCCCGGTCACGACCACTACCTGCACGCCTTCCAAGAAACCGATGAGCGCGAAGGGCCGGAGCTGCTGCCTTACTGGCTGCTCGGCGTCGCTGGCGATGCGAATTGGGATGAGGTCAACACGCCGCAGAAGGCAGCAGCCGACGCATTCCGCGCGCCCAAGATGCCGAGCCATCCCGACTTTGTTGGCGCGCTCAACTATGCCTTTCACTTCGATGCGGTATCGCTCGCCGCGCTGCTCCGCGAGCAGGGCATTGCCAACGGCGTCAACCATCTGGTCGACACCGTGCAGGACGTGCTGCTCAGCGAAGACGGGGCGATTGCGGGAGTGCGCGCGGCCGAGCACGGCGTGCTCACAGCCGACCTCTACATCGATTGCACCGGCTTTCGCGCGGAGCTGATCGGCAAGGCACTGGGCCAGCCATGGAAATCCTGCCGCGACGT
>DASWIR010000083.1:0-2522 GCA_036397575.1 Alteraurantiacibacter sp.
CGGCTGGTCGCACCGAAAGACGTTACCTGGCGCTGGGATCTCGAAGAGAAGGAGCGGAAGGAACGGGCAAAGCCGATCCTCGCGGCTTATGACGCGGCGATCGATTTCGCCGAGCAGGACGATTACAGTGCGCTCGCGGCCTAGGCTGGATTCCTGAAAGACATTTACGATTTCGATGCTGCCAGGGCGGCGTTCGACGAACTGATCGAGCAATCCCCCTCCGCCTGGGCCCATTTCCAGCGTGCGAGCGTGCTGGAATCGCTTGGCCAGTCCGACAAGGCAATTTCCGACCTGGAGGCGGCCTATGGGCTGGAGCCGGAGAATGGCACGGCGTTCTATCTGGCCCGCCTGCTGGCTTATGGCGGCCGGGCCGAGGAAGCGCATGAGCTGCTCGACCACCTTCCGATAGGGGAGGCCGATCGCATCGGCTATGCCGACACCCAAGCCATGCTGGCGGGGCTGACCGGCGACAAATCAACAGGCCTCGACCTGCTGGCCGGAGAAGTGGCCAAGATGCCGCAGAATTCCGCAATCCTTAATTCGGCATGCTGGTATCGAGGCTTGTTCAACGTGGCGATCGAAGAAGCGATGGAGCAATGCACCCGCGCGGTCGAACGTGCTCCCGATGCTGCGCCCGCACTGGATAGCCGGGCGATGGTGCGGTTCCGGCTCGGCCATCTCGACGAGGCGATCGCCGATCTCGACGAGGCGCTGGAGCTGGCGCCCTCGCTGGCCGCCTCGCGCTATTTGCGGGGGGTTATCCGGCTCGAGAAGGGCGACAAGGCCGGGCGGCGCGATATCGAGACCGCATTGCGGATGGCGCCCCAACTGGCCGCCTTTTATTCGCGCCACGGGGTTGCACCGAAGCCGTAGGTCGTGTGCCCCCCCGGGGGGGAACTAGACCAACCCCTTCGCTTTGAGCGAGACATGTCCCTCGCGCCCGACAATCACGTGATCGTGCACCGTGACGCCCAGCAGCCTTCCGGCCTCGGCGATGCGGTTGGTGATCTGGATGTCGGCGCGGCTGGGCTCGGGCGAGCCGCTTGGGTGGTTATGAACCAGGATCAAGGCACCTGCCCCGATCTCCAGCGCGCGGTGGATGATCTCGCGCGGGTGGATCGCGGCCTCGTCGATCGTGCCCTCGGCGGCCAGTTCATCGAGAATCAGCCGGTTTTGCGAGTTCAGATAAAGTACGCGCACGCGTTCCTTGTTGAGATGGGCCATGTCTATGGCGAGATAGTCGAGCAGCGCCTGCCAGCTTGCGATCACGGGCTTTCCCTGGATCTCGCTTTTGGCCATGCGCCGCGCGGCAAGCGCCACGATCTTCAGAGCGGCGGCGCTGACTTCGCCCATACCATCGACTGCGGCCAATACTCTGGGTTCGGCATTGAGCACCTGCGCGAGCGAACCGAACCGGGCCAGCAGCGCCTTGGCAATCGGCTTGGTGTCACCGCGCGCGCGGGCGGAAAAGAGGAGGTATTCGAGAATCTCGTAATCGGCCAGCGCATCCGGCCCGCCTTCCAGCAGCCGCTGGCGCAGCCTGGCGCGATGACCTTCGCCTGCATGTTTGCGGGTTTCGCCGCTGTCCAAGCTTCGCCTGCCTTCCCGCTCAAGTCCCTGACAGTCCTATCCATTGCCTTTGGCGGGGTTGGAGCGCAAGTGAATGGCAATGGCTGACCAATATGCAGACGAGGGCCATGACTTCCCGCGGCCACGGCGGCGCAGGTTCCTTATGCGCGCACTGGGCGTCGCAATCCTCTTCGTGGTGGGGCTGGCGGTCTATGGTTGGGCCAATCGCGAGCGGGTGGCCGATAGCTATATATCCGACGCGCTGGACGATCTGGGCGTCGTTGCGACATACGATATCGAGCGGATTTCCCCGCAGCATCAGGTCTTCACCAATGTCGTGGTCGGCGATCCCGAACGGCCGGACCTGACGATCGAACGGCTGGAGGCGTGGATCGAGCCGCGATTCGGCTTGCCGGGGATCGGACGGATGCGGGTGGTGCGGCCCCGCCTTTTCGGGAGCTTTCGCGACGGCACGCTGAGCTTCGGCTCGCTCGATCCGGTGATCTTTCCCGAGGACACCGGCGAGCCCTTCGAACTGCCGGACATGAGGCTGGAACTGGTAGACGGCCGCGGGCTGGTCGAAAGCGAATACGGCCCGATCGGGGTAAAGGCACAAGGCGCGGGCAATCTGCGCGGCGGGTTCGACGGGATACTGGCCGCCATTGCGCCCGCATTGTCGGTGAATGGCTGCACTGCAAGGCGCGCGACGGTCTATGGCCGGATCGGTGTGGATGCGGAGCGGCCGCATTTCACAGGACCGCTGAGGTTCGCCACCCTGCGATGCCCGGAAACGGGACTGGCGCTCGACCATGCCGCGATCGATCTCGACATGCGCGGGGACCGCACATTCGATGGGATGCAAGGCGCCGGGCGGCTTTCGGCCGGACCGATCTCGCTCGCGGGCAGCCGCATTGCCTTGCTTTCGGGCGAGACCGACCTGGTTTGGCGTAACA
>DASWIR010000084.1:0-3317 GCA_036397575.1 Alteraurantiacibacter sp.
TCCTTCGCCGCAACCTTGGCAAGCTGGATGATCGCGGCCTTGGAGGCGCCATAGGCTGCAGTGCCGGGCTCGGGTTTGAACCCGCTGACCGAGGAGGTGAGCACCACGCTGCCACCATCGGCGATGTTCCGCATCGCGGCGCGCAGTGCCAGGAATGCCCCGTCGAGATTGACCGAGAGAATGCGCCGCCACTCGGCGAAATCCAGATCCGCGATCGGTGCGCCGCTGGCGATGCCGGCATTGATCACAGCAAGGTCAAGCGGGGCGAGTTTGGGCTCGAGCGCGGCCCACGTCGCCTCGTTGGCGACGTCGCCCGTCACGCGCTCGCACGGGCAGGCGAGGTCGAGCGTGCCGAGACCTTCGGCGTCGCGGTCCACCAGCACCAGCCGCGCCGCGCCTTGCGTCGCAAGCAGGCGCGCGCAGGCCGCGCCGATGCCGGAGGCAGCACCTGTGATGAGCGCGGATTTCCCGGCGAATGTCGCAGCTTCGGCCATGAAGGCCGGGCTAGGGTGCTCAGGCGGCGTTGTCGATGCCGAGATTGGTGAGCTTGCGGTAGAGCGTTGAGCGCCCGATGCCGAGCCGCCGGGCGACTTCGGTCATGCGCCCGCGATAGTGCCCGATGGCGAGGCGGATCACGTCTGCCTCGATCTCTTCCAGCGGGCGAAGGTTGCCGTCTTCCGAATAGAGCATCACGCCCGCATCCTGCGACTGGTGCGCGATCGGCTCTTCGGCCGAACCGTTGCTACCGATGATATCGCAAAGATGGGGGAAGTCGGCCGCGGTCAGCGCATCGCCGTCGCAATGGACCGCGGCACGGAACAATACTGCTTGCAGCTGGCGGACATTGCCGGGCCAGTCGAAACTGCCGAGCAGCGAGAGCGCCCCGTCGGTGACGCCGAATTCGCGCAGGCCCGGCTGGTCGCCGATACGGCGGAGGAAGTATCGCGCCAGCGGGCGGATGTCGCCCGCTCGCTCCCGCAGAGGCGGCAGCGAAATGCGGGTCGGTGAAAGTATCTGGCAAAGATCTTCGCGGAATGTGCCCGCCTCGACCATGTCCGAAAGCTTCTGGTTGGCCGCGGCGATGATGCGCACGTCGATACGGAAGGAATGACGGGCGCCGATCGGTCGTATGCGACCGCTCGCCAGCGCCTCGGCGAGGCGTTCCTGCACGTCGATCGGCATGCGATTGATCTCGTCCAGCACCACCGTGCCGGTATCGCATTGCTGAAGCACCCCGATCTGCCGGTCGAAGGCGCCGGGGAAGGCGCCCTGCTCATGTCCGAACAACACCGATTCCAGCGCGTTGATGGCCACGCCGCGGACATTGATCACTCGGAAGGGGAGTTTCGCGCGCGGGCTGGCGGCATGCATCGCGCGCACCAGCATGTCCTTGCCGGTGCCGGTCTCGCCTTCCACCAGGACATGGCCATGACCGCGCGCGGCCTTGGCTGCACGGGCAAGCGAAGTGCGAAATTCGGGATTGGCGCCGATCATCGAATCGAAATCGAGCGTCGCGTCGAGCTTTTCGGACAGGGTCTGGAGCTCGTTGCTTGGCGATTCGTGCGTCGTTACGCAGCGCAGCGCCTGCATCAGCCGGTCGGGCGCGACAGGCTTGACGAGATAGTCGCTGGCGCCTGCACGCATCGCGTCCACCGCAAGTTGCGGTGAGGTGCTGGTGGTCAGCATCAGGATGGGAAGGCTCGGACGGCGGCTCTTGAGTTCTGCGATCAGCTCGCAGGCGTCGTCGCCCGGCACCCACTGATCGAGGATGATCGCTGAAAGCTCCATGCCTTGGCGCGTGCCGAGTGTGGCGATGGCGGTTTCGGCGTCCTTGACGACATGCGTGCGCCATCCCGCGCGCGCGGCGAGCGCGGAAATCAGCCGGCTTTGCGCCGGCTCGTCGTCAATCAGCATCAAGAGACGTTCTTCGGGCTCCGCCATTTGCAGCCATTTCCCCTGGTCGCAGGTGTTTTTCGAATGAAAGCGGGTTAGCCCGATTGAGTAAAAGTCCGATTAAGCTTTGTTCGAAAGGACCGGGGGCACATTCGCCTAAGGGGCTTGAGCGGCGGCTTTTGGGGCTTTAGACGCGCTGCAACCCAAATTTTTCGATACAGGATGAGGTGCAATGGAATCGGCAAACGACATCAAGGCGGCGAAAAAGACCTTTGAAGGCTTTGTTGCGCTAATCAAATGGAGCGTTCCGGCCATCGCCATCATCGCCTTGCTGGTCGTGATCGCGATTTCCAATTGATCGAACGGCTGCGGAAAGCCCGGTGAGGATCGCGGTCCTGAAGGAAATGGCGGCGGGCGAAAGCCGCGTCGCCGGCACTCCCGAAACCATTGGCAAATTCGCCAAGCTCGGCGCGACTTTGGCCGTCGAAGCTGGCGCGGGTGCGATCGCGTCGATTTCCGACGAGGCTTACCGCGAGGCGGGAGCCGAGGTGGGTGCGCGCGATGCGGTAATTGCCGGCGCCGACATTATCCTCGGCGTGCAGGCGCCCGATCCGGCGAGCATTTCCGGCGCGAAGCAGGGCGCATGGGTCGCGGCGATCTTCGACCCGTTCCGCAAAGGCGAGCTGATTTCGTCCTATGCGAACGCGGGGCTCGAAGCGCTGGCGATGGATTTCATGCCGCGCATCACCCGCGCACAGAGCATGGACGTCCTTTCGAGCCAATCCAACCTGGCGGGCTACAAGGCGGTGATCGCAGCCGCCGACACTTATGGCCGCGCCTTCCCGATGATGATGACCGCAGCGGGTACGATCACTGCGGCGCGCGTCTTCGTGATGGGTGTCGGTGTTGCTGGCCTTCAGGCGATTGCGACTGCGCGGCGGCTGGGCGCGCAGGTCTCCGCCACCGACGTGCGCAGCGCAACCAAGGAACAGATCCAGAGCCTCGGCGCGAAGCCGATCTTCGTCGAGGAAGTCGAAGGAATCGAGGGTGAAGGTTCGGGCGGTTATGCTACGGAAATGTCGGAAGAATACCGCAAGGCGCAAGCCGATCTGGTGTCGTCCCATATCGCAAAACAGGACCTCGTCATCACCACCGCGCTCATCCCGGGCCGGGACGCGCCGCGGCTGATTGCGGACGCGCAGATCGCCACGATGAAGCCGGGCAGCGTGATCTTCGATCTCGCAGTGGCGCAAGGAGGGAACGTCGAGGGCTCCGTGGCGGATCAGATCGTCGAGAAGCACGGCGTGAAGATCATGGGCTATTCCAACACGCCGGCGCATCTCGCGGCGGACGCCAGCGCGCTGCTCGCCCGCAATTTCTACAACTTCCTCTCCGCCTTCTGGGATGAGGAGACGAAGGCTCCC
>DASWIR010000085.1:0-5555 GCA_036397575.1 Alteraurantiacibacter sp.
CCTGCCGCGCATGGACGGCGTCGCGCGCCCGACCGCGACCGATGAGCAGCGGCTCGAACGGCGCCTGCGCCGCACCGCGGCATCGCTCGGCCTCAACGAAGCTATCACATGGTCGTTCATTTCGGACAAGGAAGCCGCGGCTGTCGGGGGCGGACACTGGACGCTGGAAAACCCGATCAGTGAGGACCTTAAAATCATGCGCCCGTCGCTGCTTCCCGGGCTCCTCTCGGCCGTGCAGCGCAATCTGGATCGGGGGGCGAGCACGATCCGCCTGTTCGAGATCGGACGGCGCTATCTCGCGGACGGGGAATATCCGGCGCTGGCATTCGTGCTGGCGGGCGTGCGTGCGCCGCGCAGCTGGCAGACCGGCAAACCAGCCGAGCTCGACGCATTCGACGCCAAGGCGCTTTGTCTCTCGCTGCTGGAGGCTGCCGGAGCTCCCGTCGAAAACCTGATGATCATGGACGATGCCGGCGACTTCTATCACCCGGGGCAATCCGCCACTCTCCGGCTTGGCCCGAAAAACAGGCTGGCGAGTTTCGGTGCGATCCATCCCGCGACACTCAAGGCGTTCGGCATCGACGTGCCGGTGGTTGCCGGCGGCATTCATCTGGACACCATTCCCGCGAAGAAGGACGGCGGTTCTTTCGCCCGCCCGCCCTATGCTCCGCCCGCCTTGCAGCCGGTGATGCGCGACTTCGCTTTCCTGTTCCCTGCCGAACTGCCGGCCGACGAGCTGGTGCGCGCCGTCAAGGGCGCGGACAAGGGCAATATCGTCGCCGCACGGGTCTTCGACCTGTTCACCGGGACTGGCGTACCGGAAGGCAGGAAGTCGCTGGCTATCGAGGTGACGCTGCAGCCGGGTGAGAAAAGCTATACGGACGAAAACCTTAAGGTGATCGCCGACCGGGTGGTGGCCGCTGCGGCGAAGCTGGGGGCGGAGCTTCGTGGTTAGGCCAGCCGTCGCGGCGCTTCTGTCGCTGGCGCTGTCGGGCTGTGTGACCACTTCTCCGCCGGACCCCTGCACGATGACGCTTGAGGATCGCGCTTGGCTGGAAGGGGCGCTCGACACCTGGCGCAGGGTTGAGCCGGAATGGCTGATGCTCGAACCGCAGCCACCGCCCACGGTGGTGGCGATAGACGGTCAGTGCACTTTTCTTCTGCCGCAAGGCCGGGTCGAAGGCGCACGGGCTTCGGCTCACGGCGGGAAGCTGATTCTGCCCGACCACGTGGAAGTGCCGCTCGGTCCGATCTCGTTCGCCAGCGGCGAGGGCGGCTATTTCGTGATGAGCCTGCCTTCGGTCTGGCGCGCGGCAGGCGTGAACAGCGAATTCGGGCTTGAGCGGCTGATGGAAGGGGTGCTGCTGCACGAAATCATGCATATTCGCCAAAGCGACCTGGCCACACGGGTGCTAGCGGACTTTGTAAGCGCCGCCGGCGTGCCTGACGACGAGCTGACCGACGACATCCTCCAGGAACGCTTCGGCAGCGATCCCGAATATGCCGTTGCCTGGGCCGAGGAGCGCGACGCCCTGTTCGCCGCCGCCGCGGCACCGGATGACGCGCAAGCGCGTGAACTCGCCGGGCAGGCACTCGGGCTGATGCGCGCGCGCCGTGCGCGGTGGTTCACAGGCGACAAGGCCCCGTTCAGCGCGATGGACGACGTGTTCCTAACAATGGAGGGAATGGGCCAGTGGCTCATCTATCGTTACTTTCTCTCTCCGGAGGGCGGTGGGCATCCGCCGGAGGATGCCTTGCGAGCCGTGCGCCGTGGTGGCCGGCAGTGGAGCCAGGACCAGGGGCTGGCACTACTGCTGGTGGTTGACCGGCTGCTACCAGGCTGGCAGCAGCGCGCCTTCCGCGATCCCGACTGGCGCGCAGAGCGCTTGCTGGCCGCCGCGGTCGAGCGCTAGTCCGTCACACCTGTCCAGAGTTCCCATGTCCAATCGCCGAACTTTCGCGATCATCTCCCACCCCGACGCGGGCAAGACCACGCTGACCGAAAAGCTCCTGCTGCAGGGCGGAGCGATCCACCTTGCCGGCGAGGTCAAGGCCCGGGGACAGGCGCGCCGCGCGCGCTCGGACTGGATGAAGATCGAACAGCAGCGCGGCATCTCGGTGACTTCCAGCGTGATGACCTTCGAAAGGGACGGGATCACCTTCAACCTGCTCGATACTCCGGGGCACGAGGATTTCTCCGAAGACACCTACCGCACGCTGACCGCGGTCGATTCGGCGATCATGGTGATCGACGCTGCCAAGGGTATCGAGCCGCAGACAAGGAAACTGTTCGAGGTTTGCCGCCTGCGCAGCGTGCCGATCATCACTTTCGTCAACAAGATCGACCGTGAAGGCAGGTCTGGCTTCGAACTGCTCGACGAGGTTGCCGACACGCTCGCGCTCGATGTCAGCCCGCAATCCTGGCCGGTCGGCATGGGCGGCATGTTCGAAGGCGTGCTAGATTTCGCGTCGGGTGCGGTCAACCGGCCGGAAGGGCCGAGCAAGGAATTCCTCGGCAAGCGGGACGATAATCCCGAACTCCCCGAAGAGATCGCCGAGGAAGCCGAACTGGCGAGGGTCGGCTATCCCGAATTCGATACGGAGGCCTATCGCCACGGCGATCTGACTCCGGTCTTCTTCGGCTCGGCGCTGAAGGATTTCGGTGTTGCCGAGCTGATCGACGCGATCGCCCGTCATGCCCCGTCGCCGCGCCCGCAGCCGAGCGAGGACGGGCCGGTCAGCCCCGATCGCGACGAGGTCACCGGCTTCATCTTCAAGGTCCAGGCGAATATGGATCCGAACCACCGCGACCGGATCGCCTTCATGCGCATGGTCTCGGGCACGTTCAGGCGCGGCATGAAGCTGATACCCTCGGGGCTCGGCAAGCCGATCGCGGTGCACTCCCCGATCCTTTTCTTCGCGCAGGACCGCGAACTGGCGGAATCGGCCGAAGCGGGCGATATCATCGGCATTCCCAATCATGGGACGTTGCGCGTGGGAGACAGCCTTTCGGAGCGCAACGACGTGCGCTTTACCGGCCTGCCCAATTTCGCTCCCGAGATTCTCCGGCGGATCGTGCTCAAGGACCCGGCCAAATCCAAGCAGCTCAACAAGGCGCTCGACGACCTGTCCGAAGAAGGCGTGATCCAGGTGTTCCATCCGGAGATCGGCGGCCACCGGATCGTAGGCGTGGTCGGGCAGCTCCAGCTCGAGGTGCTCGTCGCCCGGCTTGAGGCGGAATACAAGGTCGAGGCAATGCTCGAGGCGGCCCCCTTTTCCGCCGCGCGCTGGCTCAGGGGCAGCGACAAGGCGCTGGACGAGTTCGCCCGTTTCAACCGCGGCAATCTGGCGCGCGACCGTGACGGCGATCCGGTATTCCTCGCGAAATCCGCCTGGGACGTGGATTACCAGCAGCAGAAAAACGAGGATCTGGTCTTCACTGCCACCAAGGAGCGGTGACAATTCATGACGAGCAATCTAGCACTGTAGATCTCATGGCCGAATTTACCGAAACGCTCCGCCCCGGTCATATAGCGATGATCGAGCAGCAGCCCATCTTCTTCGTGGCGACGGCTGCCGAAGATGCGCGGATCAATCTCAGCCCGAAGGGCTATGACAGCTTCCGCATTCTCTCCCCCGGCCGCGTCGCATATCTCGACCTCGGCGGGTCGGGCAACGAGACCAATGCGCATCTGATCGCCGACGGGCGTATCACCATCATGTTCTGCAACTTCCAGCAGCCCCCGCTGATCCTGCGCATCTATGGCAGGGGCAATCCCGTGCTTCCGTGGGAGAATGGCTGGGACGAGCTTGCCGGATATTTCACCCTGCTCCCGGGAACGCGGCAGATCTTCGATATTGCGGTCGAAAGCGTGCAGACCAGTTGCGGATGGGGCGTGCCGGTGATGCATCTGGACAAGGAGCGCGAGACGCTCGTCAAATATCACGCGCAAGCCGATCCGGCGGAATGGGCGGGCAAGCACAAGACGCGCCGCACCAGCATCGACGGGCTGCCAGCGCGGCCGACCGACCGCTATATTGCGGGCGACCGCACCGCAATTTTCGAATAGGCAGGACCGGCAGCCGCGCCCGTGAAGCTGACTTTCGCCAGCTATAACATTCACAAGGCCGTCGGCACGGATGGCCGGCGCGATCCCGACCGGATCATCACCGTGCTGCACGAGATCGGCGCCGACGTGATGGCGCTGCAGGAATGCGACCGCCGCTTCGGCAGCCGCCCCTCCGTCCTGCCACGCTTCCTGCTCGACGAGCAGCATTGGCAGGTCGCGCCGCTCGGGATGCTGCCGCAAAGCCTCGGCTGGCATGGCAATGCGATTCTCGTGCGGCGAGGGATAGAAATACTGGAAGCCGAGCCGGTGCACTTGCCCACGTTGGAGCCGCGCGGCGCCGTGTGTGCGCTGCTCGCGCATGAAGGGCGCAAGTTCCGCGTGGCCGGGATGCATCTCGACCTGTCGGGTCTCAGGCGGCGCGACCAGATCCGCGCGGTGCTGCGCCACCTGGCCGCCTGCGAACCGTGTCCCACGGTGCTGCTGGGGGATTTCAACCAGTGGGGGCATACGACTGGCGCGATGACCGAGTTCGATGGTGCATGGCATCCGGTCGCCACCGGGCCGAGCTTTCCCAGCCGGAGGCCAGTCGCCCGGCTCGACCGGATCATGGCCTCGTATGACTGGCGCGTGCAGGAGGCGCAGGCGCATCATTCCGCATTCTCGGCCCAGGCTTCGGACCACTTGCCCGTCTGGGCGCAGCTGGAGTGCAGTGCCTGAGGCCTGCTGACGTCGGGGCTATCTCGGGATGCCCAATTATTAGGCACATGCCCAAGATTCGGGCGAGATGCAGCGGGACTCGTTAGCGCGTCGGTAAGTTTTGGCTGGATTTTGGCGGCTATCGGATTCTGGCACAGCCTTTGCATCATGTTCCCACGGCCGGGCACGAGACCGGTAAGCAAGAGGGGTTCGTGATGAAATTCATCATCGCCATCATCAAACCATTCAAGCTCGACGAGGTGCGTGAAGCACTGAGCGGGATCGGCGTTGCCGGTATGACGGTTTCCGAAGTCAAGGGCTTCGGCCGCCAGAAGGGCCAGACCGAAATCTATCGCGGGGCCGAATACTCGACCAACATGCTGCCCAAGGTGAAGCTGGAGATCGCAGCCACCGACGCAGTCGCGCCGCAAGTCGTCGAGACGATCCAGCAGGTCGCCAGCACCGATTCCATCGGCGACGGCAAGATCTTCGTGCTGGATCTCGCATCCGCGACACGCATCCGCACCGGCGAGTCCGGCGACACTGCGCTGTGAGCGGCGCGCACATTCAGAGGGGTAAGAATATGATCCGCAAACTGATTTGCGGCACCGGCGCGCTTGGTGCGTCGATGTTCGCCGCCACTGCCGCCTTTGCGCAGGAAGCTGCAGAGGCCGTTACCGAAGCGGCTCCGGCCGTTGCCAATCCGGGCAACAATGCCTGGATGATGACCGCTACGATCCTGGTCCTGCTGATGATTCTGCCGGGCCTGGCGCTGTTCTATGGCGGCCT
>DASWIR010000086.1:0-1512 GCA_036397575.1 Alteraurantiacibacter sp.
ATCCCGTTCGTCGACCGCGTCGGCCAGAAGGTCAATGTGATGGAGCAGGTGCTCGACATTCCGGGCCAGGAAATCATCACCGCGGACAATGCCATGGTCGGCGTCGATGCAGTGGTGTTCTTCCAGGTGCTCGATGCGGGCAAGGCGGCCTATGAAGTGTCCAGCCTCTACCAGGCGATCATGGCGCTCACCACGACCAATCTGCGCACGGTGATGGGCAGCATGGACCTCGACGAAACGCTGTCGAAACGCGACGAGATCAACGCGCGCCTGCTCTCCGTGGTCGATCACGCGACCTCGCCCTGGGGAGTGAAGATCACCCGCGTGGAAATCAAGGACATCCGCCCGCCGCTCGACATTTCCGAAGCGATGGCGCGGCAGATGAAGGCCGAGCGCCTCAAGCGCGCCGAAATCCTCGAGGCGGAAGGCGACCGGGCATCGAACATCCTGCGCGCCGAAGGCGACAAGCAATCCGCCATCCTCAAGGCCGAGGGCAAGCGCGAGGCAGCCTTCCGTGACGCCGAGGCGCGCGAACGTGCGGCTGAAGCGGAAGCCAAGGCGACACAGATGGTGTCCGAAGCCATCGCCCAGTCCGGCAGCCAGGCGATCAATTATTTCGTGGCGCAGGAATATACCAAGGCAGTCGCGAAATTCGCGGACTCGCCCAATGCCAAGACGATCCTGTTCCCGATCGAGGCTACGCAGCTGATCGGCACGCTGGGCGGGATCGGCGAGCTGGTGAGGGAGGTCATGGGCGAAGGCGGCAAGTCCGGCGCCGTCCCTACCCAGCTCCCGCCGCGTGCGTCCGGCGCGGGCGTGCCCCCCACGGACCGCAAGTAATGGATTTTCTCGACGGCATAGACGCCCACTGGGTCTGGCTGACGCTTGGCCTGGTGCTTGCCGCGCTCGAAATGCTGGTGCCCGGCGTCTATCTGATCTGGCTGGCGCTTGCGGCGATCGCCACGGGGCTCCTCACTTTCGCATTCGACATCAGCCTGCCGATGCAGGTGGTCGATTTCGCGTTCCTGTCGCTGATCGCGGCCTATTCGGCAAAGCGCTGGCTGCGCGACAAGCCGATCGAAAGTTCCGACCCTTTGATGAACCAGCGAGGCGCGCGGCTGGTGGGCGAAACCGCGCTCGTCGTTTCCGCGATCGAGCATGGCACCGGCCGTGTGCGGCTGGGCGACAGCGAATGGAATGTGCGCGGCCGCGACGTTGCAGCGGGCGAAAGGGTACGCATAATCGGCAGCGATGGAGCAACCTTGCTGGTCGAGCCGCTCACGCTGCTCAAGGATGAAGGCACGCAGCCGCCCGACGATCCGGCGGGTGACGGCGCGAGCGGAGATTAGCGCGCCGCGTCCTGTTCCGTGCCGAAGCGCCCATGCTTGCGGAAGCGCACCATCCACCTGTCGAGAAAGAGGCTCAGCGGCTTGGGGTGGATTCCCAGCTTGCCGATCCCCGGCAGCTCTCCCGAGGCGACCGCGCCCGCCTTCAGCATGCGCCACTGATCGC
>DASWIR010000087.1:0-3082 GCA_036397575.1 Alteraurantiacibacter sp.
CCGGCATAGAAGCGGATATGCGGCTCGCCGGTCACGAGCGGGTTTTCGGCGAAGCGCGGATCGGCACTGGCGTCGGTGACTTCCATCACCAGCTGGCCCAACATGGCATGGGCACAGAAGGAGGAAGAACGCGGCGTTTCGCGAACATCCGTCCCGGCGCGGGCGAGGTAGCTTTGCGTCTCGGTCTCGACCAGCGAGACCAGCCCGGTTCCGGTCTCGCACAGTTTTGCGGCAAATTGCGCGATCCTTGTCAGTTCGGGATCGTCTTCCAGCGCGCGATGGTGGGCCGCGGCAAGAATCTGCGCGCGACTCGCCTCCTGCCCATCATAGGGCACAGGCTGACCAACGGCGTTGCCGGCGAGGAAAGGCTGGTTCTTCATATTGCGATCCCGAACAAATCGATTTTAGCTGAAACAGAATATTTCGGCAATGATTTTGCTGACTTATTGGGAAAGCATGTTCCGTTTGACAGCCAGTTTGCTCGCTCTTTCGCAACCCGCTAAGCCTTTGCATGAAGGAGAGGAAATCCATGCGGGCGACACCCGATTTCGATTTCGCGCTGGGCGAAAACGCCGAAATGATTCGCGAAAGCGTAGCCCGCTTCGCCGATGAGCGAATCGCGCCGCGTGCGGAGGAGATCGACCATGGGGGCGGGATTCCCCGCGAACTGTGGACTGGCATGGGCGATCTGGGCCTGCACGGCATCACGGTGGAGGAACAGTTCGGTGGGCTCGGCCTCGGCTATCTCGAACATGTAATCGCGGTGGAGGAGGTGAGCCGGGCCTCGGCCAGCGTCGGCCTCAGCTATGGCGCGCATTCGAATTTATGCATCAACCAGATCCGGCGCTGGGGTACTGCAGGGCAGAAGGAGAAATACCTTCCCGGCCTGATCAGCGGCGAGCATGTCGGCGCACTTGCCATGAGCGAGTCCGGCGCAGGCAGCGATGTCGTCTCGATGAAGCTGAAGGCGCAAGGGGCGCAGGGCGGCTACATTCTCGATGGGACCAAGTTCTGGATCACCAATGGCGCCGAGGCCGAAGTTCTGGTGGTCTATGCCAAGACCGATCCTGCGGCCGGTAGCAAGGGCATCACTGCCTTCCTGGTCGAAAAGGGCTTCGAAGGGTTTTCGCCGGGGCAGAAAATCGACAAGCTCGGCATGCGCGGGTCGCCCACGGCGGAACTGGTGTTCGAGAACTGCCACGTCCCGGACGGGAATGTGCTGGGCCAGGTGGGGCAGGGCACCAAAGTGCTGATGAGCGGGCTCGATTATGAGCGCACGGTGCTTGCGGGCGTCCAGCTCGGCATCATGCAGGCCTGCCTCGATACGGTCATTCCCTATGTCCGCGAACGTCAGCAGTTCGGCCAGCCCATCGGCAGCTTCCAGCTGATTCAGGCCAAGGTCGCGGACATGTATGTCGCGCTGCAATCGGCTCGTGCCTATACATATGCCGTGGCGCGCGCCTGCGATGCGGGCAAGACGACGCGCTTCGATGCGGCAGGCGCTATTCTGCTGGCGAGCGAGAATGCATTCCGGGTCGCTGGTGAAGCGGTGCAGGCGCTGGGCGGGGCGGGCTATACGACGGACTGGCCGGTCGAACGCTATTTGCGCGATGCCAAGCTGCTGGACATCGGCGCGGGAACCAACGAGATCAGGCGCATGCTGATCGGCCGCGAGCTGATCGGGAAATAAGAAAACAAGATAGGGGAGACGATATGCTAAAAGGGCTGACCGCCGGAATGAGCGCGATTGCCGTGCTCGCTGCCATGCCTGCTGCGGCGCAGGATAGCGCCCGGATCGAGTGGAAGACGTTCCAGTCGCCGGCGATAGAAGGCAACCTCGAAGGCAACAGCGCGGAGCGCGGAGCTTATGTCGTCACCCCGCCAGGCTATGACGAAAATCCGGGCAAGCGTTACCCGGTGCTCTATTTTCTCCATGGCTACTGGGCGACGCCGCAAATGTATCAGGAGATGGGCAAGTTCGAGGAGGCGGTGCAGGGCGCCGCCGAGGCCGGCAACGAGCTGATCATGGTGATGCCCGATGGCTATTCGAAGCTGAAGGGGGGCTTCTATTCCAGTTCCCCTACGGTCGGTGACTATGAGAGCTTCGTCGCTCGCGACCTCGTCCAATGGGTCGACGCCAATTACCGCACGATTCCCGGGAGTGAGAGCCGCGGCCTCGCGGGCCATTCGATGGGCGGCTACGGCACGATCCGCATTGCGATGAAGAATCCTGGCACCTTCTCCAGCATCTATATGATGAGCGCCTGCTGCCTCGATCCGATGGTGCTCGATGCCGAAACGGCCGCCCGGATCGAGGCGATGAGCGAAGCGGACATCGCCAATGCCGAATTCGGCGAACTCGCTCCCGTCTCGACGCTGGTAACATGGTCGCCCGACCCGACAGACGAAGGCTTCCTCAAGGCGGATACCGGGCTGCGCGAGGACGGAACGCTCGATCCGCTGGTCAACTACCGCCTCGCGGCCAACTCGCCGCTGGTCCTGCTGCCGCAGTACCTGCCGGCGCTGAACGGCCTTGAAGCCTTCGCGATGGACATCGGCGATCAGGATTTCCTCCTCGAAGGCAACCGTTTGTTCCGGGAAGAACTCGACCGCTTCGGCGTGAAATATGATTTCGAGCTGTATGAAGGCGATCACGGCAACCGCATTGCCGAGCGGATCCGCACCGAAGTGCTGCCTTTCTTCGCCAACCATCTCGACGCCGAGTGAAACGCATGAAGCCATTTCTCGCCATTGCCGGTGCCCTTGCCGCGCTGCTTGCCTCGCCGGCATCCGCACAGAATATCACCGCGCCCGATGCTACGGTGCCCGAGGGGATCATTGTCGAACACCCGATGGTGCATGGCGCCTCGCTTGAAGGCAATCTTGAGGGGAACAGCGCGGATCGCGAAGTGATGGTGGTGCTGCCGCCGAGTTACGCGACCAGCCCGGAGCGGCACTATCCGGTGGTCTATTACATGCACGGCTTCGCCATTTCCGGCCGCGATTTCTATGATTACATGCAGGTGCCTACGGCCGTGGCGCAAAACGCCGCGGCGGGCCGCGAGTTCATCGTCGTCGTGCC
>DASWIR010000088.1:0-21204 GCA_036397575.1 Alteraurantiacibacter sp.
GAGGATGGCGTCGAACGGCGCCTCGTCGGGCAGGCCTTTGCTACCGTCGCCGCAGATGATCGAGACATTGTCGTAGCCGAGCCGGTCGATCCGCTCGGCTGCCTCTCGCGCCAGCGGCTCGTGGCGCTCGATCGCGAAGACTTCGTCCGCGATGCGCGACATGACCGCCGCAGCGTAGCCCGAGCCGGCGCCGACCTCGAGCACTCGCTGACCCGGCCCGACAGCCGCGGCATCGATCATCAAAGCGACGATATAGGGCTGCGAGATCGTCTGCCCTTCGCCGATCGGCAGCGGCCCGTCCTCGTAAGCGAATTCGCGCAGTCCCTCTGGCAGGAATTCCTCACGCGGAACCTCGCGGAACGCGGCGAGAAGATCCGGCGCATCGATCCCACGGCGGCGTATCTGCCGCTCGACCATCCATTCTCTCTGTTCGCGTAAGTCAGCCATCATTGACTCTGAGAAGAGGGCATCATGGCTTGCGGGGATTGCCTGGCCGCGCCTTTCCAATAGCTCCTTTTGAACGAAAGCGCAGGACGACGCGTGGTTCCGGTTACGGACCAAGTTCCATCTCCTGCTCTATCCGGCTTGACGGATGCGGCCTACAATGCGCTTTTTGGTCTCTTGTGAAATCAATGGGCGGAGACCTTAATGATCGTTTGGAAATCCCGCGGCACCGTCGGTGCGGCTCGTTTGTCCCTGCTCGCGACCCTGCTCTGCGGCACTGTGCCCCTGGCGGCACAGGACGTGCCGATCGTGCAGCCCGGCGCCCCGGGGCAGCCCATCCGCGTGCTGACGCAGGAAGAGGCGATCGCGCTTAGCCGCAACGATTTCTCGCCGGCCGACGCAGCCTTCATGCAGGCGATGATCGTGCATCACCAGCAGGCGGTCGAAATGGCGGCGCTGGTGAAGGAGCGGACCAACACATCCGAGATCGTTGCCGCGGCCGGACGCATCGACGCCTCTCAGGCGGACGAGATGGAGTTCATGAGCAAGTGGCTTCAGGATCACGGCGAGAGCGTTACGATGCCCGGGATGGGCCATGCCGCCCATGCCGGAATGGCCGGGATGGCGACTCCCGAGCAGATGGCCCGACTGGAGGAAGCACGCGGTACAAATTTCGACCGTTTGTTCCTCGAACTGATGATCGAGCATCACAAGGGCGCGCTGACAATGGTCGAGGATCTGCTCGAGCTGCCTGGCACTGCTGCGGACCCGGTGATGTTCGAATTCACCAACGACGTGACCAACGACCAGACTGCCGAGATCGAGCGGATGAACGCGGTCCTCGCCAGCCTTTCGGACGATCCGCGCGCGACGCTGGCCGCAGGCCATCTCGACGCCGGGGAGGCGATTTCCAATCTGCGCCATGTGGTTTTCTTGCAGAAACCCGCCGGCTTCTTCGACCCGGCCAATCCAGCCGGCTTGCAGCCGGAAATGCCGAAGGATGAAGAGGACGAGCAAGAGGAGGAGAAGGCGGAAACGTCCGGTAAGGACGATCATGCCGCGCATATGGCGCACCAGCCCGAGGCCTCGGACGACCCGCGCGAAGCCCCGGTAAAGGAGGAGGGCGAGGACAAGAAGGACGAGGAGGAAAAAGAGGAGCCGAAATTCGCCGAACGCTTCGGCCTGCTCAGTTTCGCCAATACCGACATGGCTTTCGCCGACGATTTGCTGGTGGCCGGCAACTATCACGGCTTCAACGCCTATCGCCTCGGCGCGGACGGCGTGCCCGAACTCGTCAGCTCGGTCGTCTGTCCGGGCGGGCAAGGCGACGTGTCGATCGTCGGCGACCTCCTGATCATGAGCGTCGAGCAGACGCGCGGCCGCGTGGATTGCGGGCGCGAAGGCGTCGGAGAGAAGGTGAACGAGGAGCGTTTCCGCGGCCTGCGCATCTTCGACATCTCCGACGTGACGCGGCCGTATCAGGTGGGACAGGTGCAGACGTGCCGCGGCTCGCACACGCATTCGGTCGTGACGCAGACCGATACCAGCCTGATCGTCTACAATTCCGGCACCGCCAGCGTGCGCGACGAGGAGGAGCTGCCCGGCTGCATCGGAGACCGGCCGGGCGACGAGCGCACTGCGCTATTCCGTGTGGACGTGATCGAGATTCCACTGGCCGACCCCTCGCAGGCGCGCATCGTCTCCAGCCCCGCCGTTTTCGCAGATCCCGAGACAGGCCGGCTGGCGGGGCTATGGCAGGGCGGCGATCACGGCGACGACACGCAGGACACCAACCGCACCGACCATTGCCACGACATTACAGTGTTCCCGACCTTGAAGATCGCCGCCGGCGCGTGTTCGGGCAACGGCATCGTCTTCGATATCTCCGACCCCATGAACCCCACGAGAATCGACGAGGTGGTGGATGAAGGCTTCGCCTACTGGCACTCGGCCACTTTCAACAATGACGGCACCAAGGTGCTGTTCACCGATGAATGGGGCGGCGGCGGCCGTCCACGCTGCCAGGCATCCGATCCGCGCAATTGGGGCGCCAACGCGATCTACCAGATCGAAGGGGCCAAGCTGGTCTATCGCGGCACATACAAGCTGCCGGCGCCGCAGGGCGACAAGGAAAACTGCGTCGCTCATAATGGTTCGATCATCCCGGTGCCAGGGCGCGATATCTTCGTCCAGGCATGGTACCAGGGCGGCGTGTCGGTGATCGATTTCACCGACGCCGCCAACCCGGTCGAAATCGCCTATTTCGACCGCGGGCCGGTGAACGAGGACCAGCTCGTCACAGGCGGATACTGGTCGGCCTACTGGTACAAGGGCCGCATCTACGCGACCGAGATCAGCCGCGGAATGGACGTCTTCGCGCTCGAGCCGAGCGAATTCCTTACCGCGCAGGAGATCGCCGCGGCCGAGGCGGCCGACCAGGGCGGCAGCTTCAATCCGCAATCGCAATTCCCGGTCGCCTGGCCCGAGGATGTCGTCGCAGCCGCGCAACAGTCGCGCAAGGGGGGCTGAGCCGGCCCTGTTGACCCTGCCGGGCGGCGCTGCCTCAAGCCAGCGCTCCCGGGTGGGCAAAATCGCTTGGCCGAATTTATATAACAAGTTATATACCTGCCATGCGGTGCTTGTCGAACGATGATATTCTCGCCCGTGAAGGCGGCGTGATGCTCGGCAGCCGGCTCAAACGGCTGGCGGAGCAGCTGCAGGCCGGTGCCGAACTGATTGCGCGCGATTGCGGCCTTCCCACCCAGCCCGCGCAGATGCCGCTTCTGACCGCACTGTGGCGTCATGGGTCGCTAGGCGTGAACGAGGCGGCCGAGCTTACCGGGTTCAGCCAGCCTGCGATAACTCGCGTCGCCCGGCAACTGGTGGGAATGGGCCTAGTCGAAACGCGCGGCGACAAGGCCGACCGGCGTGCGCGTAAGCTGTCCCTGACAGCCCAGGGACGGCAGCTGATGGCGACGGCCGAGATCTCCCTGTGGCCGCGCGTCCGTGCCGCAGTTGCCGAAACGTGCGATGTCGACGCTTTGCTCGCGCATATAGCGGCCATCGAAACCGCGCTGGCCGAGCGGCCGCTCGAACGGCGGCCCGGACCCGGATTCGCGATCCGTCCGTTCCGCGACGAGCTTGCTCCAGACTTCGAGCGGATCAACCGGCAATGGATCGAGACGATGTACGCGCTCGAACCTGTCGACGAAGCGCAGCTTGCCGACCCGCGCGGCGAGATCGTCGATCCTGGCGGCGATATATTGTTCCTTGAAGATCCCGAGCTTGGTATCGTCGGCACTTGCGGGCTGTTGAAGACAGCGCCTGACGAGCTCGAACTGATCAAGATGGCGGTGCTGCCCGAGGCAAGGGGCCGCGGCGCGGGCGAGTTCCTGCTGCGCGCGACGATCGAGCGCGCCTTCGCGCTCGGCGCGGAGCGGCTGTTCCTCCTGACCAACAGCAAGAGCCGGGCCGCGATCCGGCTCTACGAGCGCAGCGGCTTCGTCCACGACGCGGAGATACTCGCCCGCTGCGGCGGCGAATATGCCCGCTGCGATGTGGCGATGCGGTATTCCGAGCCGGTGTAAACGGCATACAAAAAGGGCCGGGAGATCGCTCCCCCGGCCCCGTTCGTCACCCCGGCGAAAGCCGGGGTCTCGTTCATCTAGGTTGCGCCTGGCTTCACGAGATCCCGGATCAAGTCCGGGATGACGATCACGCTTGCGCGATCGTCAGAAGCCCATGCCGCCCATACCGCCCATGTCGGGCATCGCCGGCGCGGCCGGCTTGTCTTCCGGCGACTCGGCGATCGCCGCTTCGGTGGTGATGAGCAGGCCGGCGACCGAGGCCGCATCCTGCAGCGCGGTGCGGACGACCTTGGTTGGGTCGATCACGCCGGCCAGGACGAGGTTCTCGTAGACGTCGGTCTGGGCGTTGAAGCCCTGCGATTGATCGGCCTCGCGCAGCAGGTTGCCGGCAACCACCGCACCGTCGAACCCGGCGTTCTCGGCGATCTGGCGCAGAGGCGTCTGGATCGCCTTGCGCACGATGTCGATGCCGCGGGTCTGGTCGTCGTTGTCGCCCTTCAGGCCTTCGAGCGCCGCGGTGGCGTAGAGCAGCGCAGTGCCGCCGCCGGGGACGATACCCTCTTCAACGGCCGCACGCGTGGCGTGCAGCGCGTCGTCGACGCGGTCCTTGCGTTCCTTCACCTCGACTTCTGATGCGCCGCCGACCTTGATCACCGCAACGCCGCCGGCGAGCTTCGCCAGCCGCTCCTGCAGCTTTTCCTTGTCGTAGTCACTGGTCGTGGTGTCGATCTGGGCGCGGATCTGCTCGACCCGGGCCTTGATGTCCGCCCCGTCGCCGGCACCGTCGACAATCGTGGTGTTGTCCTTGTCGATGGTGATGCGCTTGGCTTCGCCGAGCATGCCGACCGTGACGCTTTCCAGCTTGATGCCGAGGTCTTCGGAAATCATCTCGCCCTTGGTCAGGATCGAGATGTCCTGCAGCATCGCCTTGCGGCGATCGCCGAAGCCGGGAGCCTTGACCGCCGCGACCTTGAGGCCGCCGCGCAGCTTGTTGACCACCAGCGTGGCCAGCGCCTCGCCTTCGATGTCCTCGGCGATGATCAGCAGCGGACGGCCGCTCTGCACGACCGCTTCGAGGATCGGCAGCATCGACTGGAGGTTCGAAAGCTTCTTCTCGTGGATCAGGATGTAGGGATTATCCAGCTCCACGGTCATCTTTTCGGGGTTGGTCACGAAATACGGGCTGAGGTAGCCGCGGTCGAACTGCATGCCCTCGACAACGTCGAGTTCGAATTCGAGGCCCTTGGCTTCTTCGACGGTGATCACGCCTTCCTTGCCGACCTTCTCCATCGCCTCGGCGATCTTCTCGCCGACTTCCTTGTCGCCATTGGCCGAGATGATCCCGACCTGGGCGATTTCGGACGAACCGGAGACGTCCTTCGAACGGCCCTGAATGTCTTCGACGACCTTGGTCACGGCAAGATCGATGCCGCGCTTCAGGTCCATCGGGTTCATGCCGGCGGCGACCGACTTCATGCCCTCGCGAACGATCGACTGGGCCAGCACGGTAGCGGTGGTGGTGCCGTCACCGGCAATGTCGTTGGTCTTGCTGGCGACTTCGCGCAGCATCTGCGCGCCCATGTTCTCGAACTTGTCCTTGAGTTCGATTTCCTTGGCGACGGTGACGCCGTCCTTGGTGATGCGCGGTGCGCCGAAGCTCTTGTCGAGCACGACGTTCCGGCCCTTGGGGCCGAGCGTCACCTTGACGGCATTGGCGAGCGTGTCGACGCCCTTGAGGATGCGTTCGCGCGCATCGCGCCCGAATTTCACGTCCTTGGCAGCCATTTCGTTTCTCCTGAGATACTTGTTTGGTTGGAAAAGCGCAGGGGGATCGTCAGCCGATCACGCCCATGATGTCGCTTTCCTTCATGATCAGCAGGTCTTCGCCATCGAGCTTGACCTCGGTGCCGGACCACTTGCCGAACAGCACGCGGTCGCCTGCCTTCACGTCGAGCGGGGTGACGGTGCCGTCTTCGGCCTTGGAGCCATTGCCGACGGCGACGATTTCGCCCTCGCTCGGCTTTTCCTTGGCGCTGTCGGGGATGATGATGCCGCCGGCCGTCTTTTCGTCGGCCTCGATGCGGCGGACCAGCACACGGTCGTGCAGGGGACGGAATGCCATAATGACCTCTTCCAGTTGAGTGTTTGCAAATGGATTGGCACTCCCCGTTCGAGAGTGCCAGCGGCGCGCATATGGTTAGGTCGAGCCGAGGCGTCAACAGGACTCGGAAAAGAAATTTCCGCCTGTTTCAGGATGCGATGGGGGCCGGCCTGTCAGTCAGACCGATCCTGTCGCGTGCGATCCAGCGCCAGATCAGCAGCAGCGCGGCAAAGATAAGGCCGGTGGCGAGGCCGATCCACACGCCTGTTCCTTCCAGCGGGGTCTCGAAGCCGAGGACGATGGCCGCACCGAAGCCAGGCACCCAGTAGGCGAAGATCGCGATCCACATCGGTATACGCGTATCCTGCAGGCCGCGCAGCGCCCCTGCCGCGACCGCCTGCATCCCGTCGAACAGCTGGAACGCGGCAGCGATTACCAGATATTGCAAGGCGAAGCCGACCAGCACCGCATTGCGGGGGGCATCGACATCGACATAGATCGATAACAACATGTGCGGAGCGATTATCATCGCCAGCGCTGTCGTCGCCATGAAGCCCACGCCCATGACAATTGCCGCCCAGCCGGCGCGCCGCATTCCTTCGCGGTCGCGTGCGCCGTAGAAATAGCCAACGCGGATGGTTGCCGCCTGCGAGATTCCGAACGGCACCTGGAAGGCGAGGGCGGCGATTTGCAGCGCAACCGTATGGCCGGCGAGCTGCGGCGCGCCGATATTGCCCATCAGGAACGCGGCGGCGCCGAATACCCCGGCCTCGGCTGTGACGGTCAGCGCGATCGGCGTACCGATGCGGACGATCTGCCGGAAATAGCGCCAATCGGGCGACCAGATGCGGCCCATCACGTGATAGCGCCGCAGGTTCCGGTCCATCCGGATCGCCAGCAAATAGGCCAGCGCCGTCACCACCGACGTGATGACGGTTGCGATGGCCGCCCCGACCAGTTCCAGCCGCGGTGCGCCGAAATTGCCGAAGATGAAGGCGTAGTTGGCAATCCCGTTCACCCCGATCCCGCCGGCCGTGATCATGGTCGCGAAGATCGGCCGGCCGAGCGCGGAGACGAAGTTCCTGAGCACATTCGCGATCAGCATCGGGATCAGCGAGAAAAGCAGCACGGCCATATATTCGCCCGCTAGCCGCGCGATCTGCGGCTCCTGCCCGGTCAGCAGCATGAAGGGCTCGGCAAAGGCGCACAGTGCCATGCCTCCGAGCCCGCTGATGACCGCGAGCCAGATCGCCATGCGGGTAGCCCGGCGGATCGGGCGCAGCGCCGGCGCGCGTTCGCCCAGTTCCGCCGCGATCAGGGGGGCCACAGCCCCGGTGAGGCTCGACAATGCCCAAAGCAGGAGCCCGAAGATCGCCACTGTCAGCGCCGATGCCGCCAGCGGTTCCTCCCCCAGCCGGGCGATGAAGATCACGTCGATCGCGTAGATCAGCATCTGCAGCAAATTGGCGAGTGCCAGCGGCCAGGCGAGCCGGAAGGTCGCGCCAATCTCGCCGCGCCAGCCATCGCCGCTTAGCGGGGGCGCAAGAATGGGGCCGGCTGTAGCCATGAAGCGCGCCCGGATATGCGGCCTATATTGCACTGGCAATTCACAGCCTTTACCCGATCGAAGATTGGCTCAGGCTTGCAGCAAGTTTGTCACAGCTACGATGGCGCTGTTCCGCTTAGTCGATCCTGACCCTAGCAGGGGATATGATGTCCAGGAGCATGCCGATTCGGCTCATCGCGGCGGCCGCCGCAGCGATCCCTGCGGTGATGCCGATAGCGGCCAGCGCCGACGAAGTGTTCGTCGGCGCCTACATCCACGAAGTGGAAACGCCCTTTACCCTGCGCACCGACGAGAGCGGGGCCGATATCGAGCTCGGTTATCGCTTCGAGCCCGAGGAGAAACTCGCTTTCCTCGGCCGGCCGTCGCCTTACGTAATCGCCTCGGTCAATACGGAGGGCGACACCAGCTTCGCCGGGGCGGGGCTGAGCTGGAAGCTGGGCGGCGGGCCGGTGTGGGTGCGGCCCGGGATCGGACTTGTCGTGCATGACGGGCCGTCCGAACGCTACAGCCCGGTGGATGGCAAGCGGATCGATCTCGGCAGCCGGGTGCTGTTCGCGCCCGAGATTGCGGTCGGAATACAGCTTTCCAAGAGCCTCTCGGTTGAGGCGAGCTGGGTTCACATCAGCCATGCGCGGCTGTTCAACTGGGGCCAGAACCCCGGCATCGATATGATGGGCGCGCGCCTGACCTGGCGTGTCGGTAATTGAATTCGGCGCGAAGCGCGATAAAGGGATCCGTCTTACCCATTCCGGAGCCGTCAATATGCGCCACGCCGCCCTGATCACCGTTTCCAGCCTTGCCTTGGCACTGGCCGCCTGCGGCGGTGCGCAGGAGGAAGAGGAGCCTTCCGTCACCGACGTGGAAGCGGCTCCGGCGGTTGGCACAACCGGTGATGCGAGCGAGGCTGCGGCCACCGATGCGGCGGATGCCGGCGATACAGCGGCCGAAGCCACGCCTTCGCCGACGCCCAGTCCGAGCGCTTCCGCCGCCCCGAGCCCGACGCCCAGCAAGGCGCCGTCGACAACCGCTGCCGCCGCTGTGACCGCACCGCCCGCCTTCGCCCTGTGCCGCGCCTGCCATTCGACCGAAGCCGGCGAAAATGGGATCGGTCCGAGCCTCGCCGGGGTTTTTGGCGCGAAGTCGACCCACGTCTCCAGCTTCGACTATAGCGACGCGATGGAAGGCGCGGGCCTGACCTGGAACGAGGCGACGCTGAACCGCTATCTCGAGAACCCGACCGGCGTGGTGCCGGGCACGACGATGAGCTTCGCCGGGGTCAGGAATGAAGCCCAGCGTAAGGCGATCGTCGACTATCTGAAGACGCTCTAGGATGGCCGCCTAGATGGAGCATTCCGGCGAAATCCTGCTGCGGGACGGGGTCCTGCTGCTGGGTTTTGCGCTGGCCTTCGTTCTGATCTTCCGCCGCTTCGGCCTCGGCGCCACGCTGGGTTACCTGCTGGCGGGCGCGGTGGTCGGGCCATTCGCGCTCGGCCTGGTCGGCGGGGCGGAAGCGATGATCGGCGTGGCCGAATTCGGCATCGTCATGCTGCTGTTCGTCGTCGGGCTGGAACTCGCACCGTCGCGCCTGTGGCGGCTCAAACATGCGATTTTCGGGCTTGGTCTGGCGCAGGTGGCGCTCTGCGGTCTCGCAGTGACCGGCATAGTCCTGCTGACCGGTTCCTACCCGCTTGCCGCGGCGATCGCGCTGGGCCTGCCGCTGGGCCTGTCTTCCACTGCGCAGGTCCTGCCCATGCTGCAAAGTGCGGGACGGCTGCGCACGCCGTTCGGCGAGAAGGCTTTCGCGATCCTGCTGTTCCAGGACCTGTCGATTATCCCGCTCATCACCATCGTCGCCGCGCTTAGCGTGACCCGGGCCGAAGCCGGGGACCCGGCATGGATCCTCGTGCTCAAGAGCGTGGCGGCGATTGCCGGGCTGGTCGCGGCTGGCCGGTTCCTGCTGCGCCCTATCTACCGGTTGATCGGCCGGCTTGGCGAGCGGGAGATGTTCGTCGTTGCCGCGCTCTTCACCGTGCTCGGATCGGCGGCGGTAATGGAGTGGCTGGGCCTCTCGACTGCGCTGGGCGCCTTCATCGCCGGAGTGATGCTGGCCGACACGCCTTACCGCCACGAGCTGGAGGCGGATATCGAACCGTTCCGCTCGATCCTGCTCGGCCTGTTCTTCCTGGCGGTTGGCATGATGCTGGATTTGGGTGCGATCGCGCGCGAGCCGGTTTTCGTGCTGTCGATGGCGCTTGCGCTGATCGCGGCCAAGACCGCGATCATCATGGGGCTCGGCCTGCTGCTCAGGATGCGCTGGCGCTCCGCCCTCGCGCTCGGTCTCCTGCTGAGCCAGGGCGGGGAATTCGGCTTCGTACTATTCACCCAGGCGCAGGCCGGGGGCGTGATCACGCCCGAGACCGCCAGCCTGTTCGGCGCGGTGGTGACCCTTTCGATGGTGACCACCCCGTTCCTGATGATGGCGACCGCGCGCATCCGCCGCGAGCCCAAGCCCGACGAGATCCGCGAGGGTCCGCGCACCGACGGGGCCAATGCGCTGGTGATCGGCTACGGCCGCTTCGGTCAGACTGTGGCGCAAATGCTGATCGCGAGCGACATTCCGGTGACCCTGATCGACACCGATACAGAGATGATCGACGTCGCCGGGGAGTTCGGCTCCAAGGTCTATTTCGGCGACGGAACCAGGCTCGACCTGCTGCGCCAGGCCGGCGCGGCGGAAGCGAGCCTGATTTGCTTCTGCATCGACGGCGAGCACCAGCCCGATGCCGAATTGCTGGTGGCGGTGAAGGAGGCTTTCCCCGATGCGGCGATCTTCGTGCGCGCCTTCGACCGTCGCGCGCTGATCCAGCTGCGCGATGCGCCGGTCCATTACGCGATCCGCGAAGTGATGGAATCGGCGGTACAGATGGCCCGTTCTTCGCTCGAATATCTCGGCGACAGCCTTGAGACGATCGACCAGGCCGAAGCGACCTATCGCGAAGCCGACCGCGACCGGCTGAAGGCCCAGAAAGAGGCCGGCGACGTCCGTGCTGCGCGGGAGCGGATCATCACTCAGCCGATGCGTGGGGAACGCGGCGCGGACTAGCTGCGCGTTCTGTAGCGGGACAAGTTCTCCCCACGGTAGTATCGGCCATATTCGATGCGCCGGTAAGTGCGGTGTCCGGAGAGAAGTTCGAACCATAGCCGAACGGCCGACCAGACGCGCAAAAGGCATTTGGCCAGGAGGCGGCCCAACCGGCGGATGGCGGCGATCAGCAGCAGCAATGGAAGCGCCGGGAAGAGCCAGAGCCGCATTCGAAGCTTTCGTCCGAGCCAGCTGCGTGGAGCCATGCGCACAGCAAGCGCAGAGAGGAAGAAGCTCGCCGCCAGATAGGCTGCAAGCGTTATTGCAACTGACATCCCGGCAACTCCAACGATCCATCGCCAGTGTGACCGAGCAGGCCAGGAATATCGATAGGCAAGACTACGCAGACAAATCGCGCGGCAGCCGGATCGTTCGATGAGGTGTCACGAGAAAGGGCGGCGCTTGCGGCACCGCCCTCCGTGGTGATCCTTGAGGATCGAAGCGTAAGCGAAAGGCCTACTTCAGCTCGGCAGTGCCGCCGCCATCGTTGAGAATTCGTACCTCCCGCTGCGGGAAGGGCATGAACACACCGTGTTCGCGCAAGGTTTCGAAGATCAGCAGCATGAGATCCGCGCCGACGCGGTTGGCGCCGTCGTCGATGCCCTCGATCCAGAATTCCACCAGCATGTTCACGCCCGAATCGCCGAAACTTTCGATCTCGCAGTCGGGTCGTTCTTCGAGGGGCACACCCTCGCCGCTGATTACCTGCGGGTGCGTGGCTACGGCTTCGCGGACGACTTTGCACACGCTACGGATGTCGGTGTCGTAAGGTAGCGAGAAGTTCACGCTATACCGTTGCTTCTGGTCCCTGTGCGACCAGTTGTAGAACGGTTCGCCGATGAATTTGTCATTGGGCACCAGCATGGTCTTGCCCTCGAACGACTCCAGCGTGGTGTGTCGCATGTTGAGCGAGCGCACATGCCCTGCCAGGCCGCCTTCGGTCTCGACGTAGTCGCCGACCGCCAGTGAACGATCGAACAGGATGATCAGGCCGGAGATATAGTTGGATGCGATCGTCTGCAGGCCAAGGCCGAGACCCACGCCGACCGCGCCGCCGAACACGGCCAGCGCCGTCAAGCTGATGCCCATGATCTGGAGGAACACCAGCGCCACCACGACTATCAGCCCGATCTGGTAGAGCTTGGCGACGACTTCGCGGGCACGAACATCGAGCGCGTCCTGCCGCCGGATCATATCCTGGCCGGCGGAGTTGGAAACCCAGCCGAGCCAAAACAGAAGCCCGCCAAAGATCAGGCTGCGCAGCAAGGTCGCTACGGACAGGCGCAAATTGCCGAGGTTCACGGACATGGATTCGAGCGCGGCGTTGATCGGTCCCAGCAAGCCGAGCAGCGATAGCGCCAGCAGAGGCATGGCGACCCAGCGCAGCAACAGTTTGGCGATGGGGCCGGGTGCAGTAACGCGGATCAGGCGTTCGAACAGGAATAGCGCGGCCAGCAGCAAGGCCATGCGCGGGATCCAGTTGACGCCGAGCAACGCGCGCGAGGCGGCCATGGCGATCAGCATCGCAAGCAGGACCGAGAAAGGTGCAAGCAGCGGCGCGAGACGCTGGAGCGAATGGCCCATGGCGCTGTCCGGCAGGGACGGCAGGCGCCGCAGCAGTTTCGCCAGACCCAGGGCCACGGCCCACAGCACCGCCACGAGGCCGAATTGGAGCCACGTCTCCGGATTCGTCAGGGTCGCGTACGTGTCGGTGGTGGTACGCCAAAGGAACGTGTCGATGGTTTCGGGCATTGCACGGATCGTGCCGTGAAGGGGAATTCTGTCAAGGCCGACCACGAGAAAAAAGGGCGGCACCTCGCGGCACCGCCCTTTGCGTATTCGATCCGGTCCGTCGGACCTGGAAGATCGAGAACCCCGCTTCCGCGGGGATGACGGCGGCGGGCTGAAGCCCGCCTGCCCGTCACTTCAGCTCGACGGTACCGCCGGCTGCTTCGATCTTGCCCTTGATCTCTTCGGCCTCGGCCTTGTTCACGCCTTCCTTGACGGCCTTGGGCGCGCCTTCGACGAGGGCCTTGGCTTCGGTCAGGCCCAGGCCGGTGATGGCACGGACTTCCTTGATGACCTGGATCTTCTTGCCGCCGTCGCCGGTGAGGACGACGTCGAACTCGGTCTTCTCTTCGGCAGCGGCGCCCGCGTCACCGCCAGCGGCGGGACCGGCAACGGCAACAGCAGCGGCGGCGGAAACGCCCCACTCTTCTTCCAGCGCCTTGGCAAGCTCTGCGGCTTCCAGGACGGTCAGTTCGGAAAGTTCTTTCACGATCTTGGCGATATCGGCCATGTCACATTACTCCATTCAAATATTGGCCGGGACGATATGTATCCCGGGAAATTCGCGTTTTCGAAAAACCGCTTACGCCGCGTCCTTGGCGCCATATGCGCCGAATACGCGAGCGAGCTTTGCCGCGGGTGCGTTGACCACCTGGGCGATCTTGGTCGCCGGGGCATTCAACAGGCCCACAAGCTTGCCGCGCAGCTCATCGAGGCTCGGCAACGAGGCAAGTGCCTTGATCCCGTCCGCATCGAGCTGTTGCCCCGCCATCGAACCGCCGACGATTTCGAGCTTGTCGTTCGATTTGGAGAAATCCACCGCAGCCTTGGCCGCCGCCACCGGGTCCTGCGACCAGGCAAGGGCGATCGGGCCCGAGAGGAATTCCTCCAGGCTCTCGTACTGGGTGTCCTTCAGGGCACGCTTGGCAAGCCGGTTCTTCGAAACCTTGTAGGACGCACCGGCTTCACGCATCTTCCCGCGCAGTTCGGTGGACTGAGCCACCGTCAGGCCGAGGTTGCGGGTGACTACCACCACACCGACCTCGTTGAAGACTGCATTGAGCTGGGCGACCGCATCGGCTTTCTGCGAACGATCCATGCCATACTCCTTCACTTTGGCCGCGCGCGGAATTGATGCGCACGGCCGGCTCACATTTGCCCATGCCGAGCATCGACACGGGCGAGTCCGTTGATGGGGAAGGAGGTGCGCCAATGACGCGATAAGGGCACCGCAACAGGCGCTGCCGGAAATCTCTTTTCCCCGTCTAGGCTGGAAATTAAGGACCGGCAGACCCGGGCCACCAACTGTCTCGGACGGATGACCGGCAAAGCACGAGGCTCGCCGGTCAGTCGCGGGCCTCTAACGGCAAGGGTGGCGATGTCAAGTCGGGAACCGTTGCGGCGAACGACCGCTGACTTGTCGACAGGCCTCATCTAGGAGACACGCAATGGGCAGACCCGTCGTAATCGGACTTGGAACCCTGATCATCCTGCTATTGGTCGTAGCCTGGCTGTTCTAGGCGGCCCTACTCTCCTTCATATCCCAGTAGATCCCCGGGCTGGCAATCCAGCTCGCGGCAGATTGCCTCCAGCGTCGAGAAGCGCATCGCTTTCGCTTTTCCGGTCTTCAGGATCGAGAGATTGGCAAGGGTGAGCCCGACACGGTCGGCCAGCTCGGTCAGCGTCATGCGCCGGTCGTGGAGCAGGTCGTCGAGTTTGACGATGATCGCCATCACACGGTCCCCTCCAGATCTTCGCGCATCTCGGCCCCCTTGCGGAACACGCGCGCAAGGATGAACAGGGTGAGGATCAGCAGGATGCCGCCGCCGCCCATGCCGATATCCGCATCCACCCCTTCGCCGGCATAGGGAGCCAGCGCAGTGGCAATCCCGCCAACGACCAAGGCGATCAGCTGTGCGCCCAGCGTCACCCAGCCCATGCGTTGCAGCAACGCTGCATTTTCGGTGCGGAACGGGTCGCCTTCTTCAACCGAACGAATGATCGCAAAGAGATCGCGGAAGAAGCGGAAGCCAAGCCAGAACATCGCGCCGAGCAGGACAAGCGCGAGCAAGATCGACCAATAGGCGAGAGGAGGCGCGTCCACCTCGGCGAGCTTGGCGAGCAGCTCGCTGCGCTGCACCGTGAGCAGCACACCCACGCCGATGGCCATCATGGCCATCAGAAAGATCGTCAACGCGATCAGTAGCGACAGCATGATCTTTGCCCCGGCGAGCAGCGGGTCTTGTCGGAATCGAGTCATTGCGTCCTCCTTGTTGGCCGCGCCGGTCAGATCAACGTGACCAGGCCGCCGGCGGGCGGAGTGAAGCTGGCGACGAGCAGGCTGGCGGAGATGAATCCGGCGGCGAGGACGGCAAGACTGCGGTTGAAAATTTCGGCCATTTATCGATCTCCTTGATTGTCGATATCGATAATCAATAAGTCGAGTCAAACTTATTGTCAATCGATAATATCGAAAAACGATATTCCTCTCATCGTTTAACGAAAAATGGCCGTTTCCAGTACCGGGCGGACCGGCTTCGCGCTGCAGCGCTTGACCCTGGGGCATACGGATCCTATATGCACGCCTGACCGCTCGCTTCGAGCAAGGTCGGCCTGATGCGCGGGGGCCGTCCCAGGAAGGAAGCGAAGGTTTTCCATCTCGCGACGCAAGCTGCAGCCGGAGCCGGAAGGGCTTCGTTCGGCTGTGGCTGTTTTGCGTTGCAGGGATAGGGCTATTTCCCGCGCGTGGCACGAATTTCACAGGGCCGCGCGGATGATCCGCCGCGCCGCCCGATATGGCGAAGAGGCAAGATACCTTTCATGGCGACCAAGGCGAAGAGTTCCGGCGCGACCGGCACCGCGAAAAAGCGTATCCGCAAGATTTTCGGCGACATCCACGAAGTGGTGCAGATGCCGAACCTGATCGAGGTTCAGCGCGAAAGCTACGAGCAGTTCCTGCGCTCCGATCCCGCGATCGATTACGTCTCCGGTCTGGAAAAGACGCTGCGCAGCGTCTTCCCGATTCGCGATTTCGCCGGCACGGCCGAACTCGACTTCGTTCATTACGTACTCGAAGATCCGAAATACGATACGACAGAGTGCCGCCAGCGCGGCATCACTTATGCGGCGCCGATGAAGGTCACGCTGCGCCTGATCGTGTTCGAGGTCGACCAGGAGACCGAGACCCGCTCCGTGCTCGATATCAAGGAGCAGGACGTCTATATGGGCGACATGCCGCTCATGACCGAGAACGGCACCTTCCTCATCAACGGCACCGAGCGCGTGATCGTGTCGCAGATGCACCGTTCGCCCGGCGTGTTGTTCGACCACGATCGCGGCAAGACGCACTCCTCGGGCAAGTTCCTGTTCGCCGCGCGGGTGATCCCGTACCGTGGCTCGTGGCTCGATTTCGAGTTCGACGCCAAGGACATCGTGAATGTCCGTATCGACCGCAAGCGCAAGCTGCCGGTCACTTCGCTGCTCTATGCGCTCGGCCTCGATAGCGAGGATATGTTCGACTATTTCTACAGCAAGATCGCCTGGGAGCGCGTGTCGGGCAAGGCCGGCGACGGTTGGAAGATTCCGTTCGTTGCCGAGGCTTGGCGTGGTCAGAAGCCGGCCTTTGCGCTGGTCGATGCCAAGACCGGCGAGGAAGTGTTCCCGGCCGGTCAGAAAATCAGCCCGCGCGCTGCCAACAAGGCGGAGAAAGACGGCCTCAAGACCCTGCTGATCCCCACCGAGGAAATCTTCGGTCACTATGCCAGCAGGGACCTGATCGACGAGAAGACCGGCCGCATCTATATCGAGGCCGGTGACGAGGTTTCGCCCGAGAATCTCGAGAAGCTCGACGCTGCCGGCGTCGACCGGATCGAATTGCTGGATATCGATCACGTCAATACCGGCCCATGGATCCGCAACACGATGGTGGCCGACAAGGCCGAGAACCGCGAGGAAGGCCTCGAGGCGATCTACAAGGTCATGCGCCCGGGCGAGCCTCCGACGAAGGAAACCGCCGAGGCGCTGTTCGAAGGTCTGTTCTTCGATGCCGACCGCTACGACCTCTCGGCCGTGGGCCGCGTGAAGCTCAATATGCGCCTTGGCCTCGATGTCGAGGACACGGTGACCACGCTGCGCAAGGAAGACATCCTCGCGGTGGTCAAGGAACTGGTCGACCTGAAGGACGGCAAGGGCGAAGTCGACGACATCGACAATCTCGGCAACCGCCGCGTCCGTTCGGTCGGCGAGCTGCTCGAGAACCAGTACCGCGTCGGCCTGCTGCGGATGGAACGCGCGGTGAAGGAGCGCATGTCCAGCGTCGACGTCTCGACTGTCATGCCCAACGACCTCATCAACGCCAAGCCCGCGGTCGCCGCGGTGCGCGAATTCTTCGGTTCCAGCCAGCTTTCGCAGTTCATGGACCAGACCAATCCGCTGTCCGAAGTCACCCACAAACGCCGCGTTTCGGCGCTCGGCCCGGGCGGTCTCACGCGTGAACGCGCGGGTTTCGAAGTCCGCGACGTTCATCCGACGCATTACGGCCGCATCTGCCCGATCGAAACGCCCGAAGGCCCGAATATTGGCCTGATCAACTCGCTCGCCTCGTTCAGCCGGGTGAACAAGTACGGTTTCATCGAAACGCCGTACCGCAAGGTGATCGACGGCAAGGTCACCCAGGACGTGGTCTATCTCTCGGCGATGGAAGAGCAGAAGCATGCGGTCGCGCAGGCTTCGGCCGAGCTGAACGAAGACGGCAGCTTTGCAGAGGATCTGGTCTCGGCCCGCGAGAACGGTGAATTCGTGCTCGGCCCGCGTGAGAACATCACGCTGATGGACGTCAGCCCCAAACAGCTCGTCTCGGTCGCCGCCTCGCTTATTCCGTTCCTGGAAAACGATGACGCCAACCGCGCGCTGATGGGATCGAACATGCAGCGCCAGGCCGTGCCGTTGCTGCGCGCCGAAGCGCCTTTCGTCGGCACCGGTATGGAAGAGACCGTGGCCCGCGATTCCGGTGCCGCGATCGCGGCAACCCGCGGCGGCATTGTCGACCAGGTCGATGCCACCCGCATCGTCATTCGTGCAGATGGCGAGGTCGAGGAAGGCAATCCCGGCGTCGATATCTACACGCTGCAGAAGTTCCAGCGCTCGAACCAGAACACCTGTATCAACCAGCGCCCGCTGGTGAAGATGGGCGATGTGATCGAAATAGGTGACATCATCGCCGACGGCCCTTCGACCGACCTCGGCGAGCTTGCGCTGGGCCGCAACACGCTTGTCGCGTTCATGCCGTGGAACGGTTACAATTACGAGGACTCGATCCTGATTTCCGAGCGCATCGTGAAAGACGACGTGTTTACCTCGATCCATATCGAGGAATTCGAGGTCATGGCCCGCGACACCAAGCTCGGCCCGGAAGACATCACCCGCGACATTCCCAATGTCGGCGAGGAAGCGCTGCGCAACCTCGACGAAGCGGGCATCGTCTACATTGGCGCCGAGGTTCACCCAGGCGACATCCTGGTCGGCAAGATCACGCCGAAGGGCGAAAGCCCGATGACGCCGGAGGAAAAGCTTCTCCGCGCGATCTTCGGTGAGAAGGCCAGCGACGTGCGTGACACCTCGTTGCGGCTGCCACCCGGCGTGGCCGGCACGATCGTTGAAGTGCGCGTTTTCAATCGCCACGGCATCGAGATCGACGACCGCACCCGCGCAATCCAGAACGAGGAGATCGAACGGCTGCGCAAGGATGCGGACGACGAACGCGCGATCCTCAACCGGGCAACCTACAATCGTTTGAAGGAAATGCTGGCGAACCAGACCGTAGCCGCGGGACCGAAGGGCGTGAAGAAAGGCGCCAAGATCACCGACGGCATGCTCGAAGAGCTCGACCGTCACGAATGGTTCAAGTTCGCTGTCGGCAACGACAAGCGGCAGGCACAGCTCGAAGCCGTGAAGTCGCAATATGACGCCGCGGTGAAGGCGATCGAGGAGAAGTTCGAGGACCGCAAGGAGAAGCTCGAACGCGGAGACGAGCTCGCCCCCGGCGTGCTCAAGATGGTCAAGGTCTTCGTCGCGGTGAAACGCAAGCTGCAGACCGGCGACAAGATGGCCGGCCGCCATGGCAACAAGGGCATCATCAGCAGGGTTCTGCCGATCGAGGACATGCCGTTCATGGAGGACGGGACTCCGGTCGACATGGTGCTCAATCCGCTCGGCGTGCCGAGTCGTATGAATGTCGGCCAGATCTTCGAGACCCATCTGGGTCTTGCCGCCCGCGGCTTCGGCCAGCAGGTGCAGCAGGCGCTCGAGGAATGGCGCCAGGCCAATCCCGATCCGGAAAAGGTCAAGCCGCCCAAGGTGGTGCTTGACCGGCTCAAGGATATTTACGGCGAGCAGTACCATGCCGAACTCGAGGCCCGTTCGGACGACGATCTGATCGAACTGGCCGGCAACGTTACGGGCGGCGTGACCATGGGAACTCCGGTATTCGACGGTGCCCGTGAGGGCGACGTCACCGACATGCTGATCAAGGCCGGCTACGATTCTTCGGGCCAGGTTACGCTCCATGACGGGCGCACCGGTGACGCGTTCGACCGCAAGGTGACCGTGGGCTACATGTACATGCTCAAGCTGCACCACCTGGTCGACGACAAGATCCACGCCCGCTCGATCGGCCCCTATTCGCTCGTCACCCAGCAGCCGCTGGGCGGCAAGGCGCAATTTGGCGGCCAGCGCTTCGGCGAAATGGAGGTGTGGGCGCTGCAGGCCTATGGCGCTGCCTACACTCTGCAGGAGATCCTGACGGTCAAGTCCGACGATGTGGTTGGCCGGACCAAGGTCTACGAGGCGATCGTCAAGGGCGACGATACGTTCGAGGCCGGGATCCCGGAAAGTTTCAACGTGCTTGTGAAGGAAATGCGCAGCCTCGGTCTCAATGTCGAACTCAAATCGCTGACCGACGAGGCAGACGAGGAGCAGTGGCCGGAGGCAGCGGAATAGCGGAGCGAGGGCGAACCTGTCGCCCCGCTCTATCCGCCCCCGCAATTCACCCTTTTAGGGATGTGAAGAAATGAACGAACTGACCAAATTCACCAACCAGCTCGCGAAGCCGGAAACCTTCGACCAGATCCAGATCGGGATCGCTAGCCCCGAGCGCATCCGCTCGTGGTCTTTCGGTGAGATCAAGAAGCCGGAGACGATCAACTACCGAACCTTCAAGCCGGAGCGGGACGGGTTGTTCTGCGCCCGCATCTTTGGTCCGACCAAGGATTACGAGTGCCTGTGCGGCAAGTACAAGCGCATGAAGTACAAGGGCGTCGTGTGCGAAAAATGCGGCGTCGAAGTCACCGTGACCAAGGTTCGCCGCGAGCGCATGGGCCATATCGAGCTTGCAGCGCCGGTCGCCCATATCTGGTTCCTGAAGTCGCTGCCTTCGCGCATCGGCCTGTTGCTCGACATGCAGCTTAAGCAGCTTGAGCGGATCCTCTACTTCGAAAGCTATGTCGTCATCGAGCCGGGCCTGACGCCGCTTGAGAAGTTCCAGCTGCTCACGGAAGACGAGCTGCTCGAACATCAGGACGAATATGGTGAGGACGCCTTCTCCGCCGGTATCGGCGCCGAGGCGGTCAAGATCATGCTCATGGATCTCGATCTCGAGCAGGAACGCGACGATTTGATGGAAGAGCTTGCGACCACCAAGTCCACGCTCAAGCCGAAGAAGATCATCAAGCGTCTCAAGGTCGTCGAAAGCTTCATCGATTCAGGCAACAAGCCCGAATGGATGATCCTCGAAGTCGTGCCGGTCATCCCGCCCGAACTGCGCCCGCTGGTGCCGCTCGACGGCGGCCGCTTCGCGACCTCGGACCTCAACGATCTCTACCGCCGTGTGATCAACCGCAACAACCGCCTGAAGCGGCTGATGGAGCTGCGCGCGCCGGACATCATCGTCCGTAACGAGAAGCGCATGCTGCAGGAAGCGGTCGATGCGCTGTTCGACAATGGCCGCCGCGGCCGCGTGATCACCGGCGCCAACAAGCGTCCGCTCAAGTCGCTTTCCGACATGCTCAAGGGCAAGCAGGGCCGCTTCCGCCAGAACCTGCTCGGCAAGCGCGTCGACTATTCGGGCCGTTCGGTGATCGTGACCGGCCCCGAGCTCAAGCTGCACCAGTGCGGCCTGCCCAAGAAGATGGCGCTCGAGCTGTTCAAGCCGTTCATCTACGCCCGGCTCGACGCCAAGGGTCTGTCGATGACCTTGAAGCAGGCAAAGAAGTGGGTCGAGAAGGAACGCAAGGAAGTCTGGGACATCCTCGACGAGGTGATCCGCGAGCATCCGGTGCTGCTCAACCGCGCGCCGACGCTCCACCGCCTCGGCATCCAGGCGTTCGAGCCGGTGCTGATCGAGGGTAAGGCGATCCAGCTGCACCCGCTGGTCTGCGCGGCCTTCAATGCCGACTTCGATGGCGACCAGATGGCCGTCCACGTCCCGCTTTCGCTGGAAGCCCAGCTCGAAGCGCGCGTGCTGATGATGTCGACCAACAACATCCTCTCGCCCGCCAACGGCAAGCCGATCATCGTGCCT
>DASWIR010000089.1:0-20184 GCA_036397575.1 Alteraurantiacibacter sp.
AGAGCGGTCCGTCCGGTCCAGCCTCCGTGGCAGCTGCCGCGATTTCCGCTCTCGTGCACCGGCAGGGATAGAGCAGTCCCTCCGTGCGCAACCGTTCTGCCGCAATCTCGTAGCTCGCGACCCGGGAGGATTGCGCCGAAACCTCCTTCCACTCGAGACCGAGCCATGCGAGATCCTCGCGGAACTCCTCCGCTAGGTCCGGACGGGAGCGTTCGCCGTCGATATCCTCGACCCTCAGGAGGAACCGCCCGCCGCTCATGTGCGCGAGATCGTGCGCGATAATGGCCGAAAATGCATGGCCAAGATGGAGCGGGCCATTCGGGCTGGGGGCAAAGCGGGTAGCGTTCATGATTGTTGCGCCTTTACATCGTCATACAACAAATCGCGAAAAACGATGGGGATTCAGCCAATGTAACGGGCTTGACGCATTCATCGGCGAATGCTCCCTAGGGTCAGACCCAAGGCGTCAGGAGGGCCCAAGACGTGTTCAAGGCCGAGCTGATCGAACGCACGGCACAGTTTCGCAGCGCGGAGGACGATCCTGCGCGCAAGCTGGACAGTTGCCCGGCGCTGGTCCTCAATGCGGACTACACCCCGCTGTCCTATTATCCGCTGAGCATCTGGCCGTGGCAAACCGCGATCAAGGCGGTGTTCCTCGAACGGGTCGATATCGTCGCGACTTATGAGCGCGAGGTCCATTCGCCCACGCTCGACATGAAGGTGCCGTCGGTCATTGCGCTCAGGCAATATGTGCGGCCGAGCGAATTCCCCGCCTTCACCAGGTTCAATCTGTTCCTGCGCGACCGCTTCACCTGCCAATATTGCGGCGCCACAAAGCATCTCACCTTCGACCACGTGATCCCTCGAAGGCTGGGCGGGAAGACGAGCTGGGAAAATATCCTTACCGCCTGCGCGCCCTGCAATATGAAAAAGGGCGGGCGCACGCCGCGGCAGGCGCGGATGATCCCGCTGAGACAGCCGATCCGGCCGACCAGCTGGCAATTGCAGGAAAGGGGCAAGCTGTTCCCGCCCAATTACCTGCACGAAACCTGGCGCGACTGGCTCTATTGGGACATCGAACTGGAAGAATAGTATCTCAGCCCTCGATCACCCGCGTCGCGGGGTGATGCTTGTCGAGATGTTTGCGGACGATCTTCAGGTTCCTTGTATTCGATCGGAACAGGAAGTCGAACAGGTCGCCCGCCAGCGGCACCGCGCCCACTGCGGTATCGAACAGCACGTTCCCGGCCATGCGCGCCAACTTCCATTTCGGCAGGCCGAGATTGCGCGCCTCCCAGATAATGTAGACACCCATGGCTGCAGTCACGAAATCACCGATTACGGGCACGAGGCCGACCACCGCATCCAGCCCGACCGGGCGGTTGATCCCGGGAATGACGAAGCTGCGTTCCAGCAGCCTTTCCATCATCTCGACCCGCTGGCGGACCGAATGCGGGTCGGTGCCGAGCGACAGCTCCACACCGCGCAATCGGCTATCGAAAGGCTCGGCCATCCAACTCTCCTTGCGATATTATCTGGGAATGGTGGCAAGCGCCGGCAAGGGATGGAACGCCCAGCGATTGACGGCAAAGCCGGAGACCTGCCCGCGCACCAGCGACCAGCGCACGGGCGGACCGAAGGGAATGAAGGCCTCCGCCGCGACCAGTTCGGCCTCCGCCTCGGCGAACAGCGCCGCGCGCGCCGCCGGATCGGCCTCGCGCATTGCCTCCGCCAGGCGCTCGTCCGCCGCCTCGGAGCAGACGCCGCGGCGCAAACTGCAATTGAACTGATTGAGGAACCAGCGCGCCGCCGCGTATCGCGCCGTGCGGTCGACAAGCAGGAGGTCGGCGTCCTGCGCCGCTTCCGCGCGCGATGGCGCCAGGCCGATCGCAGCGAAATCGGCAGCCAATCGCCGGTAAAGCAAATCCGACCCGGGACCTTGCGGCAGATAGATCGAGATTCGCGCCGCCTCGCCGCCATTATCGCTGCGCCAGGCAGCCACCCGGCCCGAGGCGACATTGCGCCGCTCCTCCAGCGTCAGCGCCTGCCAGCGTTCGCCGATTGTGCCGAGATCCCCGTCGAGCCCGCGTGCGACGATCCGCGTAGTGGGAATCCAGCCTGACAGGCTGAAATCGGAGAGCAGTTCCGCCCGGTCGATCGCCATGGAAAGCGCCGCGCGATTGGCGTGTTCGGCCAGAAAGGCCCGCGGACGGGCAACTTCCAGCCCGAACAGTCCCAGTGCCGGCTCCAGCCGGATCGTGCCGCGTGAGAGCGGTCCTGTATTGAGCAAGGGATAGGCGTCGATTTTGCCGTTGAGGACGATATCGATCTCGCCATCGTAGAATTGCCGTACCGCGGCTCCGACCGGCAGCACCGAGAGGTGCAGCGGACGCACCCATCGGTCCCAGTCCTCGGCTTGCGGCAGACCGCGCTCGGCCGGCGGCACGAAGCGGAGCACCGCCCCGCCATCTCCCTCTTCCGCCGCCATCGGCCCGGTGCCCAGGCCATTCCTTGTAAGGCCGAGTTCCGGCTGGGCGAGAATCTGCAGGAAATCGGGTGTTGGGGAATCCAGCCGGATCTCGACCACGCGCCCCGCCATGGCGCGAACTTCCGAAACCGGGGCAAGATCCGCCCCCAGCGAAGTGCCGGAGAGAGAACGTAGCAATCTCCTGAGCTGGGTGCGTACGTTTTGCGATGTGATCTCGCTGCCGTCGGGCCAGGTGCCATCGCGCAGGCGGAAAATGTAGCTCCGTCCGTCGTCGGTGACGATCCAACGATCCGCAAGCGCGGGAACGACCTGACCCTCGGCTTCGAGTGCAACCAGCCCTTCGGCGGTCGCGGCACGCAAATGCTGTGCGGCGCTGGAGAGGCGGATGCCTTCGGCAAACAGGCTCTCGCCGTCGCCGATAATGGCGACTTCGACAGGCCCTTCGCTGCCGCCGCTGCAGCCCGACACCGCCAGCAGGAGCGGCATTAGGATCCGTATGCGGAATCGGGCGCGCATGCACGGGCACTAGGCCCTGCACGCCGCGGCTTCAACCGTGGCCTGACGGCTCAGATATTGCGTAGCCTGGTGCGTGCCTTGCCCTTAACCATGGGCAAGGGAGGACGCACGACGGTATTGGTGTCCATATCGGTATTTACCAGGGGAGCGCGGGCCAGCGCGGGGTCGATTTCCCGGGCGAAAGCAATGCCACAGCGATCGTCCTGTTTCCAAACGACGGCGCCTTCGACCTCGCCGATATTGCGCAGCGCCACGTTCACCTGCGATCCGCGCGGAAGCGGCGCGTCGCCATCGGCCATCATACCGCCGGGAGAAAGGTTCCTCACCCGCAGGCGGTAGGAAGTATCGTCATTGGCCGCACGCACATCGGCCATCAGGAAGAAGCTCGCGCGGGAGGCTTCACGTGTATCAACGTTGCTCATCTTGACCTTGCTACATCCACTATCGGTTTGGCCGCCCCCTGTGGACGACCCGCGCAGGAGCTGTGCGGGTTTTTGGCAAACAAAATTCTAACGAATCACCGAAGCCGAAACCTGTGTCTCGGGCTGGGACAGGAACAAGCGAATCCCTAAGATCGCGCCTGCGGTTCCCTGTCAGTCGTCGCGGGAGATCTTTTCCGAGCGCTCATGCGCTTCCTGGGCTTCGACCGTCATGGTCGCGATCGGTCGCGCGATAAGACGATTGAGGCCGATTGGTTCGCCGGTTACTTCGCACCAGCCATACTCGCCGCCTTCGAGCCGGCGCAGCGCGGAATCGATCTTGGCGATCAGCTTGCGCTGACGATCGCGAGTGCGCAGTTCGATACCCCAGTCGGTTTCGCTCGAGGCACGGTCATTGAGATCGGGTTCGCGGATCGGCCCATCCTGCAGCGATTGCAGCGTACCCTGGGAAGCCGACAGGATCGATTTCTTCCAAGCGAGCAGCAGAACCCGGAAATAGTCGAGCTGGCGCTGCGACATGTATTCCTCGTCTTCGCTGGGTGTGTAATCGGGCGGCACAGCTTTGCGAGCCGCGCCCAAAACGTCAATATCGCCACTCGAAGCCGAAGCCATATGGACACTCTCCATTCCCTACCGGTCCGGCGGCTTCGCCATCGGGCAGCGTGCCGTTTCTGTCCTGCACCGGTTGGGCGCGCCTATAGGGACCGCGCTCTGACCACACAAGCCGCAACCATGCGGCCCGGCCGGAAAAGACTCGATTTCCATATGCTTGGCAACCGGCCGGCGGAACGCCGCCGCAGGCATGGTTAAAAATCTTCCGGCCGCGTTAACCATTTGTTGAGCGCGATGATGTGTGATCCGCCTTGCAGACGGCGGGGGTTTATCGGCCGGCGCAATTTTGGGGACAGGAAAATGGAACTGAGAAAAATCGAAGGCCGACGCATTGCCGCGGCGAAGAACAGTCCGGAACTCGATGCGCTGATCGCTCGCTGCCTTGCAGCCGCGACCAAAGGCAACTCGGGTGCCTATTACGACCTTGGCGTGGCCTATTCGACCGGCAGCCACGGCGCGCCCTGCGATCTGATCGAAGCGCATAAATGGTTCAACCTCGCCGCAGCCGGCGGACATGAGGAAGCCGCATGGTGCCGAGCCGATGTGTCCGACGAAATGGCAGCCCGCGAAATCGCCGAAGCGCAGCGCCGTGCGCGCCAGTGGCTCGCCGACGGGTCGCGCAAAGCGGCCTGACCTGCCTTAATCAGCCGTCTGGCGCCCCTTTGCGGAAAGGTGTGCGCTCACCCAGAAAAAGGCGGTCGGCGGCTATGCCGCGCCGCTCGCGGTCGAGGAAATCGGCCACCGCCTCGCGAAACCGCGGATCGGCCAGCCAATGCGCCGACCAGGTTTCCACCGGCTCATATCCGCGGGCCAGCTTGTGCCCTCCCTGGGCTCCGGCTTCGACCCTTGCGAGGCCCAGCGCGATCGCCTCTTCGATCGCGCGATAATAGCAGAGCTCGAAATGCAGGAAGGGCTTGTCGAAGACGCAGCCCCAGTAACGGCCATAGAGCGCCTCGTCCCCAATGAAGTTCAGCGCCCCGGCGATCGGCCGGCCGTTCATATAGGCGAGCAGCATCAGGATGCGGTCCGCCATCCGCTGCCCGAACAGGTCGAAGGCCTCACGCGTAAGATAAGGCGAACCCCATTTGCGCGCGCCCGTGTCCTGATAGAAGATCCAGAACGCGTCCCAGTGCTCGGACCTTATGTCGCTTCCGGTCAGCGCCCTTATATCGACCCCCGCCTGGGCCGAAGCGCGTTCCTTGCGCATGGCCTTGCGCTTGCGCGAGGCGAGCGCGGCGAGGAAATCGTCGAAATTCTCATAGCCGCGATTGATCCAATGGAACTGGATGTCGCTGCGCATCAGCCAGCCCGCATCTTCGAAAAGCCGGCGCTGCCCAGGCTCGATGAAGGTCGCGTGCGCACCCGAAAGGCCATGCTGACTGCATAGTTCTTCAGCCGCGTGCAGCAGAGGGCGGGCCAGCGCATCATCGGACAGGAGGAGCCGCGGCCCCGCAGCCGGCGTGAAGGGCACGGTGATCTGCAGCTTGGGATAATAGCGTCCGCCCGCCTGCTCCCACGCATCGGCCCAGGCATGATCGAACACATATTCGCCCTGGCTGTGATCCTTGAAATAGGCCGGCATCGCGGCAAACGGCGCGCCATCCTCGGCCGAAATCACGATCGGCGCCGGGATCCAACCGGTCCCCGGGCCGACACTGCCCGAATCCTCCAGGGCGGTAAGGAACGCATGGCTGATGAAGGGATTGCCGGTCCCGGCCAGCGCATCCCATTCCGGTCCGGGGATCGAACCGATCGAGGGGAGGATTCGGGCTGCGAGAGATTGGTCAGCCATCCATTCCAGTTTAGCGATTTTGCTCTGCGCTTGCGACCCCCGCTCCTTCGGCGATCGGCGCGTCGGCATAAGCGGCAGCCCGGGTGCGCAATTCGGCGGACCGCACCGTCCAGCTGAGCAGCGGAAAGCCGCGAGCCCGCTGCGAGGCCGCAAAGCGACTCGGCAGGTCCCGAATATCGTAAGCGAGGAAATCCGGCCTGGCATGCCAGAGCCATAAGCGGCGGCGCAAACTGCCGGCCACCGTGCGATCGTTTTCCTCGGTCACCACCAGCCCGCGAACGATGTGGGCCGCGTGGCGGCAAAACCATCTCGGCACTCTTGGATCGAAGCTCATAATCGCAGCCGGACCCTGATAGCCTTCGAGCGCATTGCGGACTGCGAGGCAGAGCGGCGCGGGGCGGCGATCCCTTTTCGACTTGATCTCAATGAGCAGCGGCACACGCCCCGCAGCGAGTTCCAGTAGGTCGGAAAGGTGCGGAATCCTGTCGCCATGCGCGCTTGCGCCGAGCGCGACTTGCGCCAGTTCCCAGCGCTGGCGCGCGGCAATATCACCCGCCTCGCCGGTCAGCCGGGAGAGCTCCCAGTCATGGAACACCATGGCCTGCCCGTCGCTGCTTTTCTGGACGTCGCATTCGATCCCCATCCCCGCCTCGATCGCGGCGGCGAAGGCGGAGAGCGAGTTTTCCGGGCGGCCTGCGCCATGCAGGCCGCGATGCGCGTAATCGCGGCCTGCCAGCCATGCCACCCGCGCCGGATCGGGCGCCGGAGCGAAAGTCCGGTCAAGCAGGGTGAAGGGCAATGACGGCGTCCACTTCGACCGCGGCGCCGAGCGGCAGCGCCGGCACGCCGACCGCGCTCCTCGCATGCTTTCCGGCATCGCCGAAAATATCGACCATCAGATCCGATGCGCCATTGCCGACCTTGGGCTGGTCGGTGAAATCCCCGGTCGAATTGACGAACACGCCGAGCTTCACGATGCGGTCGACATGATTGAGCGGAATCATTGCGGCCTTGAGCTGTGCGAGAATCATCAAAGCGCAGGCGCGTGCCGCCGCTACGCCCCGTTCAAGCCCGACATCCTCGCCCAGCCGCCCGGTAACAAGCTGCCCGTCGATGAATGGCAATTGCCCCGAAATATAGGCCACGCCTTCCCACACGACTACCGGAACGTATGACGCAACCGGCGGCGAGGCCTCGGGAAGATTGATGCCGAGTTCGATCAAGCGTTCCTGCACATTCATGCGCGATCCTCCCCCAAACGGTCGAGCAGCCAAGGCAGCGCTTCGGCCCAATTGTCGATTCGCGCATCGGCATGGCCTGCTTCGTGCGCACATTCAATATGCGGCGCGACCGCCGGCTCGCCGCAAAAATGCAACCGCGAGGCGCGTGGTACTTCCTCCAGCACCGACCGGTGATGGGCCGCAATGTCGTCGATAAAGACCGCGCTGCTAGGGCGGTATTCCCCGACGATCGCGGCCAGCGCCGGTCCTTTCGGGCCCTGATTGGTGAAGACCCGCGCATGGATGCCGAGACCCGCAAGCTGCGCCGCGCGCATTTCGGCCCGGTGATCCTTGAGATTGGTCAGCACCACCACATCCGCCACTTCGGAGAGGGTGCCGATCGCTTCCACCGCACCGGCAATCGGATCCTGCCGGTGCATCTCGGTATCGAAGAACAGGTTCAGCAGGCGCCACATTTCCGCTTCGTCCAGCGGCTCGCCGCTCTCGCTGCGCCGCATCGAGCGATAGAAGTCGCCGCCCTCGAGATGGAATTCGACCGCGTGTTCTTCGCCCAGATAGGCGCGGAAATGCCTCACCATGTAGAGCAGCACTTCGTCGCAATCGCTCACCACCAGCGGCCGGTTCATCAGCCGAGTTCCCGTGCGGCCGCGCCGAACGCCGCAGGATCGACGCCCAGCGACTCGCTCGCGGCCAGCAGGTCCGGCTCGTGCCCCAGCAGGAAATCGAGCACCGCACGATGGATCGCCCCCTCGCCCAGCCGGGCACGCAGCTCATCCGGATCGAGGCCCGTCAGGGCGAGGAAGCGGTCCGCGCGCCGTTCGTCCTGCAAGAGCCAGGCCAAAACCTGCAGCGCCAGTGCATCGGCCTGGGGATTTTCTGTGGGAGAGCTGTGGATAATTGCCATATGGTAGCCGGCTATGTATAGTTGCTTAGTACTCCACGGGGGGTGGAGGGAATTTTTGGGGGCCACATGACCCAACGGATCCTCGTTGTCGAGGACAACGACCTCAACCGCAAGCTGTTCTGCGACGTGTTGCGCGCCAGCGGGTTTTCGGTCGAAGCGGTGGAAGACGGAACTGTCGCCATCGAATGTGCGCACCACTTCGCGCCCAATCTGGTCATCATGGATATCCAGCTACCGAATATTTCCGGGCTCGACCTGATCGCCAGCCTGAAACGCGACGCTTTGCTGTGCGACGTCCCCGTACTCGCCGTCACCGCCTATGCCGGCAAGGGCGATGAAGACCGGATCCGCGAAGTGGGCGCGGAAGGCTATCTCGCCAAGCCGGTCTCGATCGTGCCTTTCATGACCGCAGTCCGCCAGCTGCTAGGCATTGCCGGAATCCAGCCTAATCCTGCCCACGCTTGACAAGCGCCCCTGCTCGCCGCTTTTGGGCCGCATTCCCCCAATAGGAGCGGCCCCCGATGGACAGAGGCGAAACCAACGCGCATATCCGCAAGCTGATCGAACCCTTCAACAAGAAGGGAATCGATATCGGCGAAGGCACAAGTTTTGCCGGAGACCTTGAATTCGACAGTCTCACGGTAATGGATTTCGTCGCCGCGATCGAGGACGAGTTCGACATCATCATCAGCATGAACCAGCAGGCCGAGATCGAGACCTATGGCCAGCTGGTGGATGCCGTTTGCAAGCTCCAGAACGAATAGGACGATAATGAGCGAGGGGATCAGCCGGGCGGACATATCGCCGGTTATAGAGGGCGGCAAGCCCGACCTGTTTTCGAAATTCGACCCGCTGATCAAACAGCGCGCGGATTTGCTGGCTGCGGGCTATGAGGACCCGTTCGGCCTGGTGATGGAAAAGGTGCTCTCGCCGACCCGGGCGATCTGCAACGGGCGCGAGACGATCCTGCTCGGCACTTACAATTACATGGGCATGACCTTCGATCCCGACGTGATCGAGGCCGGCAAGCGAGCGCTCGACGATTTCGGTTCGGGCACGACCGGCAGCCGCGTGCTCAACGGCACCTATGCCGGCCACCGCGAATGCGAACAGGCGCTGCGCGACTTTTACGCCATGGACCACGCCATGGTGTTCTCGACCGGTTATCAGGCCAATCTCGGAATCATCTCAACCATCGCCGGCAAGGGCGACTACATCGTCCTCGATATCGACAGCCACGCTTCGATCTATGACGGGTGCAAGATGGGCGACGCGGAAATCGTGCCCTTCCGCCACAACGATATCGAAGCGATGGAAAAGCGGCTGAAGCGAATCCCTGAAGGCGCGGGCAAGCTGGTCGTGCTGGAAGGCGTCTATTCGATGCTGGGCGACGTCGCGCCGCTGAAGGAGATGGTCCGCATCGCCAAGGAGAACGGCGCGATGGTGCTGGTCGACGAGGCGCATTCGATGGGCTTCATCGGCGAACATGGCCGCGGAGTCGCCGAGCACCAGGGCGTGATCGACGATGTCGATTTCATCATTGGCACCTTCTCGAAATCGGTCGGCACGGTGGGCGGATTCTGCGTGTCGAACCACCCGAAATTCGAAGTGATGCGGCTTGTTTGCCGCCCTTACGTTTTCACCGCCAGCCTGCCGCCCAGCGTGGTCGCCACCGCCGCGACCAGCATCCGCAAGCTGATGCACGGCTCCAACAAGCGCGCGCATTTGTGGGAGAATTCCAAAGTTCTCCATGCGGGCCTCAAGAAGCTCGGCTTCACGCTGGGCACTGAGGAACCGCAAAGCGCGATCATCGCCGTCATCATGCCCGATCTCGAAAAGGGTGCGGGGATGTGGGAAGCGCTGCTCCACGAAGGGCTGTATGTAAACCTCGCCCGGCCGCCGGCGACACCGGCGGGCATGACCCTGCTGAGATGCTCACTCTGCGCCGAGCACACCGAAGAACAGGTGCAGACCATCCTTGGCATGTTCGAAACGGCTGGAACGAAGGTCGGGATCATCTGAGACCGGACGAAGGCGGGCTGGTCAGGATCGCTTCGCCTCTCATTGCCGGGCGAGCCGAGCCGCGCGCTCGATATCCGCATCGGCCCGGGCCGTTTCCCCCTGCTTCCGCAGCAACTGGCCGCGGTGATAGTAGGCCGGGGCGAAATCGGGGTCGCTCGCAATAGCCCGCCCGAAATCCGCCATGGCCCGGTCCGTATCGCCCTTGAGCCGATAAGCGAGGCCTCGATTGAGATAGGCAATCGAAAGGTCCGGCGAGGCTGCAATGCTTCGGCCGAAGGTTTCGATTGCTCCCTCCAGATCGCCTTCCCATGCCAGATTGAGACCGTCGAGGAAATGGGCAGCTGCACGGCCGGAGCGGCCCGGCCTGGCAGGGTCCGCAAGCTTGCGGCAAACCCGCAGATTATGCCGCGAATCCAGTATGGTGCATGCGTTCCAGTTGCTCTGTTCGGCGAAAACCGGCGCCTGCTGCTCATTTGCGGCGGCAGCCGCCGGAGACCGGGCAACGGTGCCCGTCACTATGATAGCCCGCTCTTCGCGGTCGGGACGAACTGCCGAAGACGATGCCGGTTCCGGGGAGGGCGGGCGCTGCCGCTCATCGGCGCGGGCTCCGTCAGCCGCAAGGAAGCGGTTCGCCTTTTCAGTCATGCGCAAGGACGGCCTCTCGACGGGACGCGCGCCGGCCGATGCTGCCGCGACCGGCCGTTCTTCAGATATGCCCGACCGTTCGCGTTCCTGCAGCGCGCTTTCGTCAGCCTGGGGACGAGGAGCGAAGGCAGCCGGAGGCGGCGGGGCCGCAGCTTCGACATCCAGCGACGCCCGACGAGGGGCTGATGAGGGTGCGGATACTGCCATGTCCCTCTGCACACGCGGTCCGATATCCGAAAGCCACAGAGGCAGGCTGATAAAGGCCACCAGGACGACCGTGGCGATGGCCGCGATTTGCGGGCGCTCCAGCATTGCGCGCAGGGGCGCTCCGAAAGAAAAGCGTGGGCGAACTCGCGGCCGAATTTCCCCTCCATCGAAGCGCCTGAGCGCTTCGTCGATCGCCGTCCTTCTGGCATCCGGTCTGACCGGGGGTGGTTGAGGCAGCCAGGTCCGCATCTGGTCGTCACCGCTCACAAGGATCGCTCCCCCTTAAAGCACACCGATATGCGGCGCCCGCCGGCAAGGCAGGACGCCGCAATCGGAACTGCGAGGGCGAGACCACGAACCATCAGGGGCCCCTATAGACCAATCGCGGGCGGGCCGAATACAGGCCGCCCGAGCCCGATGCGGGTTCGAGGAGCGACACCTCCAAAATCAGTCGCCCAACCGCGCCAGCAACGTGGAAGTCTTTGCCGCGCGAACCAGCTGGACGAATTCCGTCCGATAGCCGAACTCGTCCTTGCCGCGGGCGCCTGAGACGATCTCCAGCACGTCGTCATAGCTCATCGAACCGCTATAGCGCCCGCCCCGAAGCAGTTCCGCGAAGGAGGCAACCCCCGCCGCGAAACGTGCATCCGCCGGCGCCTGGGCAAAGCTGCGTGCTTCGGACCGGCGGTCGATCGGCGTGGTGATGAGCTGGCTCCTTTCCGATTTCGGCAATTTGTAGCGGATTTTGACGAAACCATATTCCGTCCCGTGTCCGGCACCGGGCTGCGGAGCCGGCCTGGAGTAGCGCAGATCCCCGAGGGCCCTTGGCCCGCCCACCGGCACAATCTCATACAGGGCGGTTACCGTCTGGCCGGACCCGACTTCGCCGGCATCGACCCGGTCATTGTCGAAATCCTCGCGATTGAGCATCCGCGTCTCGTAACCCACCAGCCGATATTCGGCGACCGTTGCGGGATTGAACTCGACCTGGATCTTCACATCCTTGGCAATCGGAAACAGAGTCGATGTGGCCTCTTCGACCAGCGTCTTTCTCGCCTCGGCGATGGTGTCGATATAGGCGGCAGCGCCGTTTCCATTCTGCGCAAGCGCCTGCATCAGTGCGTCGTTGTAGTTGCCCATTCCGTAGCCCAGGACGGACAGGAACACGCCCTTTTCGCGCTGGCGCTCGATATATCCCTTGAGCTCGTTCCGGTCAGTGATGCCGACATTGAAGTCGCCATCGGTCGCCAGGATGACGCGGTTCACGCTCTTCGGGTCGAGATTTCTCCCGGCGAGCGCGTAGGCCTGGCGAAGACCCTCGGCACCCGCCGTACTGCCGCCGGCGCCCAGCTGGTCAATGACGGCCAGTATCTTCCCTTTCTCGCTGGCCGGTGTCGGTTCGAGCGCCGTCCCTGCACCTCCGGCATAGGTGACGATCGCAACACGATCCTCCTTGCCGAGCTGTTCGAGCAGCATGGCCAGCGACTGCTTGACCAGCGGCAACTTGTTGGGCGCATTCATCGATCCCGACGTATCGATCAGGAACACCAGATTGGCAGCCGGCCGGGCAGATTGCTCGATCTCGTATCCCTGGATCCCGAGACGCACGAGCTTGCGCCCTTGGGTCCAGGGGCTAGGAAACACATCGATATGGGTGCCGAACGGCTGCGTCGCAGACGGCGGCACGTCGTACTGGTATGGAAAGTAGTTGATCATTTCCTCGGTTCGCACCGCATTGGGCTGAGGCAGCACATTGCGGTTGAGCGAAGCGCGAACGAATGCGTAGGACGCCGTGTCGACATCGATCGAGAATGTCGAGACCGGCTCCTCGCTCACAGCTTTGAATATATTCTGTTCGATCTCCGCGAATTGGTCGCGGCCCTGCGCATAATAGGGAGCGGGCGCCCATTCGCCGGCAACATCGCGCCGCTCGAGCGCCATCGCCGGGGCGTAAGCCGTCGGCGCGTTCCCCGCGCGACTACTTGTGCCGGTAACCATAATCTCGGGTTCGGCCACATCCGCAGATGCGGTTGCAGGCCCGTTTGCCGGCTGCCTGGCGAAGTCGTCGCTTTGTTCCGCGCAGGAAGCGAGGAGGATGGCGACAAACCCGATGGCTGCCATTTTTCGAATCTGGGTCATTGGGAATCTCCCGGTGACGGCGGCGCGTGATTGCCCGCCTGACCCTGAGACGGCCCATCTGCCGATTTCCTTGGAACCGGAGTGAAATTTTTTGCCGGGCGGTCCTCGGTCATCCCAAATCCTCCCGGCCGGCATCGTTCAAAATCTTCCGGACCTGATGCATGCGCCAGGAAACGGTTGCCTCGGTGACGCCCAGTATTTCTGCCGCTTCGGCATGGGTGAGCTGCTGGCCGGCGACCAGTATCACCGTATCGCGGTAAACGGGCTTGAGCTGCGCTATCGCGCTCCTGATCCAGAGCTGGTCATGCAGGTCGCGGCCGTCCGGCACTTCGGCCAGTCCGGCCAGCACCGCAAGCCGTTCAGCGAACCCCCTAAAGGAGCGGCGGCGGCGATGGTGATCGCGGCAGCAGTTGAACACGATGCCGCAGAGCCAGGTCGCGAATTTCGCATCGCCGCGAAAGCTGCCGATCTTCTCGACGAGAATGCAGCAGACATCCTGGGCGATATCCTCCGCATCCGCGCGCGAGCCGGTCAATTGCCAGGCCAGACCGTGAATGCGCCCGTAATGCCTTTCGAGCAGCTCGCCGAAGGCGGCACGGTCGCCGCCTTTTGCGGCGGATACCAGGGTTTCGTCAGGATCGTCCTCGAAACGCGCCATCCGTTACGGGCGGCCCGTTGCCCGGCCGCCGCCAACAGGAGGAATATCGCATTGCCGCGCCTCGGCCCGTTTGATCCCTCTTCCGAAAATCGAATGAGCCCCCATGGTCGCCCGCCCAATCTTCGGATCATGCCACATATTGCGTTTATGCCAACCCGCATTGCGGAAGGCTTGCCGGCACGGCGCGGGGTCCGGCGGAATACCGGATGCCGCTCGCGCACTCGCCATTTGCCGAAAGCTGCCGGGCCGGCACAAGGCGGATTGTAACGTTACTGGCGAGGCCGGAAACCGTAATTAACTTGTGCGACACCGCTCCGCTCATGTTCCCGCCCTGCACAACAACAACGCACCTGTAGCCAAGCCGGTCTTCCGGCCAGGGAGACCCTCATGTCCATTGCCCTTTACTCGCGCGCCCTTGCCGGCGCTTCCCTGACAATGCTTGCGGTCCTTTCGCCGGGCACCGTGCTGGCTGAAGAAACGGACGCAGCCGACGGCGACGGGCGCTCGATCATCGTAACCGGTGAGCGCGAGCCCGAACTGACACGCGAAGCGCCGACCGGAAGCCGGCTCGGCCTCAGCATCCTCGAAACCCCCGCGACGGTGAATCTCGTCGATGGCGACGATCTGCGCGCGCGGGGAGACATGGCGATCGTCGATGCGGTCTCGCGCGCACCCGGCGTCGTCAACGCCGGCAATCCCGGAAATGCCGGGCTGACCTTTGCCATGCGCGGCTTCAGCGGGCAGGGATCGGTGCTCCAGCTTTACAACGGCGTGCGCCTGTTCCCGAACAACGGCTCGATCTCCTTCCCCAGCGACCCCTGGAATGTCGACCGGATCGAGGTGCTCAGCGGCCCGGCCTCGGTCCTTTACGGGCAAGGCGCGCTGGGCGGGGCGATCAACGTCGTACCCAAGGCGCCGAACAGCGAGAAATACGAGTTCCAGGGCGAGGCCGGATACGGTTCGCAGAACAGCTGGCATGCCGCGGCCGGCGTCGGCGGCCCGCTGGGCGGAGCATTCTCCTTCCGCGCCGATATCAGCTACCGGGAATCGGATGGCTATGTCGACCGCGGAGAGAGCGACAATCTCGCCATTTCCGGCGCGCTGAAGTTCGAACCAAGCGACAGTTTCAGCGTGACCCTGCGCAACGATTTCGGCGAAGCGCACCCGATGAAATATTTCGGCACGCCGCTGATCGATTCGAAGCTCGACACCTTGATCCGTGAAGAGAACTACAATGTCGGCGATGCGACGATGCGATATCGCGACAATCGCCTGGCGCTGATGATGGATTGGCAGGTGAGCGACACGGTCAGCATCTCGAACACCGCCTATTACCTCACCAGCAACCGCATGTGGCGGAACCTTGAAAGCTATTGCTGGATCGGCGCCGACGGCAATTGCCCCAACGGATATGGATACGGCACGCCGGGCATGATCTATCGCGCGGACAATTACGGCATCATTCACGATGTCGACCAGTATGGCGACCAGGGCCATGTGAAGCTGACATCGGACCTTGGCGGCAGTGCCGGCAATGACCTGCTTGTCGGCTTCGATGTCAGCCGGGTGAATCTCAACTATCATCATCAGTTTGCCTCCGAATACCAGGAGGACGAGGTTTCGCTGACCGGCTTCGATCCCGGCCTGTTTCTCGATACGGTGGGCCTGATCCCGCGCTATCACACGGAAACCACCACCTACGCTTTCTACGCCGAAGACCGGCTGGCCCTTACCGAACAATTGTCGCTGGTCGGCGGTATCCGCTACGAGCATAACGAGATCGGCCGCTGGAACTGGGTCTACGATGCAGCCGGCACGACAATCGTCGGGGAATCCCCCGCGCTCAATGGCGGACTGGACGCCTCCAAGACGCTCGAAAGCACGACGTGGCGGGTTGGCGCGGTATATCAACCGGTGCCGGATATCTCGCTCTATGCGCAATATGCCACGGCCGTCGATCCGCTCGGCACGCTGACCAGCTTTTCGGGATCTTCCAGCGAGTTCCAGCTGACCTATGCCAATGGCCGGCAGTATGAGGCCGGGCTCAAGGCGCTTTTCATGGAGGGACGCGGCAGTTTCACCCTGGCCGCCTACCGGCTGGAGAAGAACAATCTGTTCAGCCAGACCCAGCCCAATGGCGATATTCTCCAGGTCGGCCAGCGCTCTTCGCAGGGTGTCGAGGCAAGCCTCACGCTCGAGCTTCCGGCCGGCTTCGGCATTGCGGCCAATGGCACGGTGCTGGACGCGAATTTCGACGAGTTCGAAGGCTTCGAGAACATGACGCCGCCGGGCGTACCGGAAGCGGCGGCCAACCTGGAGCTGCGCTGGAGCGGTTTCGACAAGTTCGAGGCGCGTGCAAATCTGCGCCATGTGGGGCATCGTTTCACCGACAATGCCAACCAGTTCCGCGTGCCGGCCTACACGGTGGTCGACCTTAGCGCGACTTACGCGCTGTTGCCGGGGCTCGGCCTCGACCTGAGAGTCTACAACCTGTTCGACGAAGCCTATGCCTACAGCACCTATGGCGATGAGCAGTGGATTCTGGGCCGGCCGCGCTCGTTCGACATCTCGCTGCGCGCCAGCTTCTGACGCGGCGGAATGATCTGGCACAGGCTGAAGCGCTGGCTTTACCTCACTCACCGCTGGGTGGGGATCGCCTCCTGCCTGCTGTTCGTCCTGTGGTTCGTCTCCGGGCTGGTCATGCTCTATGTGCCCTTCCCTTCGCTGTCGCCGGAGGAACGGCTGGATGGCCTGTCGGAGATCGACTGGGCGCAAGTGCAGGCCGGGCCCGGCGCGGCGGCCGAAACAGGCGGATTCGGCAGCCCTGTGCGCGAGGCGGTGCTGGAAATGCGCGGCGAACGGCTCGTCTGGCGCGTTTCGCCCTGGTCGGCGCAGCCGCAGGCGGTGTGGGCCGCAGATGCCGCTGCGACCGGCATGGCAGGCGAGACGGAAGCCCGAAGCATAGCGGAGACCTTCGGCAAGGCCCCGGTCGCCGGGCTTCGGTCGATCTACAACGATCAGTGGACCGTATCCGGAAGTTACGATGCCCATCGTCCGCTATGGAAGGCCGAGCTGGCGGGTGAAGGCGGGCGCGTGCTCTATGTTTCCTCCAGCACCGGCGAGGTGGTGCTGGACACCGATAAGGAGGAACGTTTCTGGAACTGGCTCGGCTCGGTACCCCACTGGCTTTATCCGCGCGCGCTGCGGGAAGACCAGCCGCTCTGGCGGCAAGTCGTATTATGGGTTTCGGGCCCGTGCATCCTCGGCGCGGTCACCGGCTTGTGGATAGGGCTGATGCGCCTGCGCATGGGCAGGCACCGTTTCAAGGGCGGCCGCATATCGCCCTATCGCGGCTGGATGAAGTGGCACCACCTGTCCGGCATGATCGGCAGCATCTTTCTTATCCTGTGGATTTTCTCCGGCTGGCTGTCGGTCGATCCCGGGCGCCTCTTTGCAAGCGAGGGCCTGGGAAGCGAGGCGCGCCTGGCCTATGCGGGAACACGGCCGCTGCCCGAGATCGATCCCGCCGAGCTATCGCGCGCCGCAAGCGGTGCGCATCGCGTGGTTCTGGGCTCGGCCGCCGGCCGCTCCTACCTCAGGATCCAGCGGCCCGGAGAAGAGGACCGACTGCTCGATGCCGGCACGCTTGAGCCGCTGGCGCCCGGCGAAGCGCATATCCGCTCCGCGGCCGCCCTTCTGCTGCCGGGCACGCCGATCGTCGCCATCGACCGCCTCACGGCACCGGATGCCTATTGGTATGCGGTAAAAGGCGAACTGCCCTTGCCGGTGCTGAGGTTCCGCTTCGGCGACCCGGCGGAGACCTGGGTCCATATCGATCCCGCGACCGGAGACATATTGGGCGGATCGGATACGCGCCGCAGAACCTATCGCTGGCTGTTCGACCTGTTTCATCGGTGGGATTGGGGCCCGCTGCTGCGTCACCCGCCGGCGCGCGACCTGCTGATCTGGCTGATGTCCATCGCCGGTCTGATCAGCTCGGTAACGGCGGTTTACGTCGGCTGGCGGCGGCTGCGCCGTCCGCGCCGCCGATGAACGCTTGCCGGTTCCCGGCCTAGGCGTAGGCGACCCAGCCGCGCCAGGTGAAGGCTGCGTAGAATGCAGTCACGCCGGCAAAGCCCGCATCCCGCAGAAGCTCCTCATCCTCCTCCGGGCTCAGTAAGGTCAGCCGTTCCTCGACCGCCCGGCGCCAATGCTCGGCGTCTCCGGCTTCCGCTCCTCCGGCGATGGCGAAGTTCCTGTAGCGCTCCAGCCAGAGCGGCCGGGCCTCCGCCTGCTGAGGAAAGCTTGAATGGGCGGCAATGAACGGCGCGCCGGGAGACAGGCGCCGGCGGATCTCCTGCAAGATACGAAGCCGTTCGCCGCGATCCAAGAAATGCAGCGTCAGCAGACATGTCGCACCATCGAAAGGCCCCGCAGGCGCATCTTCGATATAACCTTGCACCAGCTCGATTCTCTCCGCGACGGTAGATGTGGCCGTTCGCGTGAGCGCGAGCATCTGCGCCGAAGGATCGATCCCGACGAAGCTCCAGCCGGAGCTCTGCTCGGCGAAGGAATTCAGCTCCAGCCCCCCGCCAGCGCCAAGCACCAGCAGCCTGCCATCGTCCGGAACCCGCTCGCGCAGCAGGACCAGCGCCATACGGTGGATATCGAAGAAACCCGGGACGAATCGCGGCGGACCTTCCGCATAGCGCGCCACGGCTTCGCTATCCGAAAAATGCTCCTGCACCATGTTGTTCGCCGCGCCTTCGCCCATCACCGCCTCCGTCAAGATTTTCGAATCATATGCAACCTAATACGTTACATGATAACAGCGTACCCAAGATATGTAACTCCAAAAGTTGCAATTTGACCGTCGTCGGGCTAGGAGTGAGCCATGCAGATGGACGCAAGGCTGTCGAGGATGCTCCACGTCCTGATCCATATGGGCCGGGGCGATCGCCCGCTGACATCGAAAGACGCAGCTGTGATGCTGCAAACCAATGCCGTAGTAGTGCGGCGCACGATGGCGGGGCTGCGGGAAGCCGGCCATGTCACTTCGGTAAAGGGCCATGGCGGTGGCTGGAGCCTGGCGAAGCCGCTGGATGAAATCACGATGCTCGACATCTACCGGGCGCTGGGGGAGCCGCGGCTGTTCCTGATCGGGCCGGCGAGCGAGAATCCGGACTGCCTGGTCGAGCGGGAAGTCAACGCGTCGCTCGAAAGCGCGTTCGACGAAGCGCGGGAGCTGCTGCTGGCGAGGCTCGGAAAAGTGTCGCTCGCGGACATCGCCAGGGGTTTCGAGGAGCGGTTCGCGGCCCTCGGGAGCTGAGGGCGAGCCTCGATGAACCTCCCCCAACCCGCGGGTCAGGGCGAGTTCAATGCGCACGCATCATGGTGGGCTCCTGAAAAATCGGAGTCGATGCAATGATTGTTCTCCCCATCCGCGCCGCGGCACTGGCCGTGGCAGCTTCCGTCGCGCTCGCCGGCTGTTCCACCTATGGCGGCCACGGACGGGCCTCCTACGGCTATAGCGATTACTATCCGCGCGCATCCTATTATGGCTGGTATGACGGGTACTATTATCCAGGCGCGGGATACTACATTTACGACCGGCGTGGCCATCGCCATTCCTGGAACGCCAAGCACCGGCGCTACTGGGAAGCGCGGCGCGAGTACCGCCGCGACAGGCACGAGAACTGGTCCGAGTATCGCCGCGAGCGGCGCGGAGATCGCCGCGATTGGCGGCGCGACCGGCGGGACCGGGATCACGACAGGCGCCGCGATCGCCGCTGAACGGGTCCGGCGCGCCTTTCTCCGATCGGGGACAGGCCCTAAGGGCGGCGCATGAGCCTGATCCTGTTCAACAAGCCCTTCGGCGTGCTCTCACAGTTTACCGACCGGGGCAGCGAGACCAGCCGTGCGACCCTGTCGGATTACATATCCGTGCCCGGCGTCTATCCCGCGGGCCGGCTCGACCGGGACAGCGAGGGGCTGCTGCTGCTGACGGGCGATGGCCGGCTGCAGGCGCGCATCGCGGATCCGCGCTTCAAGCTGCCCAAGACCTATCTCGTGCAGGTCGAAGGCGAACCGGCTGAGGAAAGCCTGGAACGCCTGAGACGGGGAATCGAGCTGAAGGATGGAATGACTCGCCCCGCATCGGCGAGGCGGATCGATCCGCCGGAGATCTGGCCGCGCGATCCGCCGATAAGATACCGCAAGAGCGTGCCCGACAGCTGGCTGGAGATGACGATCACCGAAGGCCGGAACCGTCAGGTCCGGCGAATGAGTGCGGCAATCGGCCATCCGGCGCTGCGGCTGGTGCGCTGGCGCGTCGGCGACTGGTCGCTGGACGGGCTCGCGCCGGGCGAATGGCGCGAAATCCAGCCGAGTGCCGGGCAGGGGATCAGCGAGCCCGCCCGAGATAGATGAGGTTGAAGGCCGGCGTCTCGCGATAGGGCGTGGCGAATTCGACTCGCTCGACCCTGACCTCCGCCAGCACCTGCTCCATCGCCTGCACGAA
>DASWIR010000090.1:0-16483 GCA_036397575.1 Alteraurantiacibacter sp.
GCCGCCGAGCTGCACCGCGCCGCCCGCGTGCCCTGGCACCTGGTCGTCGGCCAGCTTGACGAAGTCGAACGTCACCTCGCCGTCCATCACGATGGCGAATTCGTCGTGCGGCGCGGCGTACCACGGGGATTCGCCTTCGACCCGCACCGCCTCGGCGACGTATTCGAGGTTCTGCGCCACCGCCACCCGCTCGAACGGCGCGGCCTTGCCGGCAACCTCGAACACGTTGGAGAAGGCGTATTTGCGAAGGTCGTCCTTCAGCTCGATGGTGCCCTTCTCGAACTGGTCGAGCGAGCCGACGTGCGTGTTGTATGTCATGATGTGACCTCTCCCGCGTCCATTGTCTCCCGGCTCGCCACCGGCAATGATAGCATTGCCGGCATCCACGGCAACTGGCGGATTGGGGCCCAACTCTTCGACGTCGGCATCTGGTGAAAAGCCGCCGGAAGCCGATGGCTGCCTTTCGGCCGCCGCACGGTAAAACCGAAAGGGCCGCCCTCGCGGCGCGAAATGGAACCGTCGGAACTAAAGCTTTCCGTGCCCTCCGGTCGAGCCGAAACCGCCCGCGCCGCGCGCGGTGTCGTCCAGCTCTTCGACCTCGTCCCAACTTGCCTGCGTCACCGGCGCGAGCACCAGCTGCGCCACACGGTCGCCGCAGGCGATCGCGAATTCCTCCGCCCCGTGGTTGATGAGAATGATCTTGAGCTCACCGCGATAATCGGAATCGATCGTGCCCGGCGTGTTGGGGACGGAGATGCCGTGTTTGAGCGCGAGACCTGAACGCGGGCGCACCTGAATCTCGTATCCTGCAGGGATCGCCACGGCAAAGCCGCTCGCCACGGCGTGGCGTGCGCCCGGCGCGATCGTTACGTCTTCGGCGGAAACCACGTCCATGCCTGCGGCGCCGCCGGTGGCATAGGCCGGGAGCGGCAGGCCATGCCCGTGCGGCAGGCGCTTGATGCGCACCGGCACTTCAGTCACGGCCATGTACCTCGACCCTAGTCTTCGAGGGCTTCGGCGATCCTCTCGACCAGCTTCCGCGCCACTTCGCCCTTGGGCATGGTGTCCCAGGTATCGACCTGCTTCTCGCGGACAATGTGCACCGTGTTGCTGCTGCCGCCCATTGGATTCTCGCCATCCCCGCCCGATACATCATTGGCGACGATCCAGTCGACACCTTTGCTCTTGCGCTTCTTGCGGGCGTTTTCGACAACATTCTCGGTTTCGGCGGCGAAGCCGATGAGAAGGCCGGGGCGTTGGTCGCTTGCAGAAAGCCCCGCGAGTATGTCCGGATTCTCGGTCAGCAACAGAGCTGGCGGCGCGGAGCCGCGCTTCTTGATCTTCTCGCCCTTGTAATCCTTGGTCCGCCAGTCGGCGACCGCGGCGACCATCACCGCGACATCCGCGGGGAGCGCTTCCTTGACCGCCTTGGCCATCTCCTCGGCGCTCTCGACATCGATCCGGTCCACTCCAGGCGGTGTCTTCAGTCTGACGGGACCTGCGACCAGTGTGACACGCGCACCCGCGGCGGCGGCGGCGGCGGCAATGGCGAAGCCCTGCCGGCCCGAGCTGCGATTGGCGATATAGCGCACCGGGTCGATGGCCTCGTGGGTCGGGCCGGCGGTGACCAGCACATGTTTGCCGTAGAGCGGGCGATGTTCGGGATCGGCATCGAAATCGGGCTGCCCTTCGAGCGGATCGTCGAGGACTTCCTCGATCTCGATCGGGCCGGCGTTCGCCGCGCCAGACAAGACCGCCGTCGGTGCCCGGTCCAGTTTTTCGGGTGGGGCCTGGCGGTCGCTGACCACATGGTTCAGTGCCTGGAGGTCGGTTGGCGGGGCGGAACGGGCACCGCCCTTCATCGCCAGGAGCGAGCCGAACTCGGCTGGGGCGGGAGTTTGCGCGTCACCGGCCTCCGCCGGCGTTTCGTCGGTGGGAGCTTCATCCTCGGCGGGCTCGTCTTCCGGTTCTTCCGGCGCCGTATCCTCATCATTATCGGCCGGAGCCGCGAAATCCGCCGCGTAGGCCGCCTCGTCCTCCTCGATCCGGCGAGTGCTGGAACGCGGGATGATCGAGGCGATCAGGCTGCTAAGCCCGCCCTTGAATGCGCTTTCCTTCTCGGCCGGGACCGGTGCCAGCACTTCTTCGGGAACTTCTTCGCCTTCGATGGGGGAGGCAACGCGGAAATCCTCGTCCTCCTCATAGGCCGATTCGCCTGCTGCCGCACGGCGCAGGAATTCTCCGATCTCCTCGGCCCGGGCGTCGCCGGGATCGATGCCGAGCGCATCGGCGATCTCGAGCCACACATCTTCCGGATCGGGCAGGCGGCCGGGGCCGAATTCGCCGCAGGCCATCTCACCGTCGTCGGGCTGCATCACGCGCACCCCGGCCTGGCGAAGCCAGTCGACATTCTTCGTCGTCGCCTCGTGCTCCCACATCTTCACATTCATTGCGGGAACGGCGAGCACGGGTTTGTCGGTCGCGAGGATCAGCGTAGTGCCGAGATCGTCGGCAATACCGGCGGCCATCTTGGCGAGAAGGTCGGCGGTCGCCGGACACACCACCACCAGGTCGGCCTGCCGCGACAGTTCGATATGGCCGATCTCGACTTCGTCCTTGAGATCCCACAGCGAAGTATGGACCTGATTGCCCGACAGCGCGCCGAGACTCATCGGCGTGACGAATTGCGAACCGGCATCGGTAAGCACGCAAGTAACATCGCCGCCGCCCTTGCGGATCAGCCGCACGAGCTCGCACGATTTATAAGCGGCAATACCGCCGCCGATCACAAGCAGGATGCGCGGCCCAGTCACGCTGGCTTCAACTGCCTCCTTGGCCACAACATTCTTGGCCATAACATTCATGGTAAACCCTATCGCGGACCGATCGCCTTAGCCAGTCCTGCCTCAAGATGGTTAAGGATTAGCTAGCGGCCAGAAATTTCATCGGGTTTTTGCTGGCGCGCAGTCGTACCGGTGGCCTAGGATGGCGGCGGCTGCGATGGAGAAGGCGCAATGCGCATTGTACTCACGGCACTGATATTCCTGATCGGCATCGGTTTTGTCCTCGCCGGGATAGGCTTCCTCGTCGATCCGGCAGGGTCCGCGGCCAATTTCGGCCTTGCGCCGCAAGGGAACCAGGGCCTCTCCGTGCTGCGTGCCGACATGACCGCTTTCTTCGTCGTGGCCGGGCTTGCCATGCTCTACGGCGCTTGGAAACGCGATGGCGACGCCATGCTGGTGGCCGCCCTGCTGCTCGGTATCGCCTTTGCCGGGCGGCTGGTCGGCGTGTTCGCCGACGGCACCTATCCCGGCTTCTGGCTTCCCATGCTGGGCGAAGCATTCGTGGTGGTGGTCACGCTGATCGCCAGCCGGGTGCTGCCGCACCACATCGCCGACGGGATCGACGATTAGTGCCTGACCCCTAGCTTCAGCCTATCCAGCCCAGCACCACTGCACCGGCCATTGCGCCCGCGCCGGCCAGCACGGCAAGCGCATAGCCCAGCCACGGCCGGCCACGCGCACGCTTCTCCCACATCAGCTCTATATGCGGCAGGGGCGGCGGTTCGGGCGCGCCGCCGCGCGGCGGGAACTTCTCTTCCATGCGGCGGACGAGGCCCGGCAGACGCAGCAGCGTCTGCACATCCTCGCGCAGCCGGTCGGCCAGCGCGGCTTCGGGGCCCAGCTCGTCGCGGATCCAGCCGCGCACATAAGGCGCTGACACGTCCCACATGTTGATGTCAGGATCGAGCTGGGTCGCGAGCCCTTCCACCATCACCATGGTCTTTTGCAGCAACAGCAGATGGGGTTGGGTCTGCATGTCGAAATCGCGGGTGATGGCGAACAGCCCGTCGAGCATCTGGCCGACCGACAATTCCTTCACCGGCTTGCCGCGCATCGGCTCGCCCACGGCGCGCAGCGCGGTCGCGAATTCCTCGACCGAGTGATAGGAGGGCACATATTGCGCCTCGAAATGAATCTCGGCCACACGGCGGTAATTGCCGGTGATCAGGCCGTAGAGGATTTCCGCCAGCCATTGCCGCGCACGCCGGTCGATCCGCCCCATGATCCCGAAATCGATCGCCGCGATCGTGCCGTCACCCCGCACGAACAAGTTCCCCTGGTGCATGTCGGCATGGAAATAACCGCCGCTGATCGCCTGCGTCAGGAAAGCCAGCACCAGACGCCGGGCGATGACGGGCAAATCATGGCCGGCAGCCAGCAGCGCCTCGCGGTCGCTGATCTTGATGCCGTCGACCCATGCGATAGTCAGCACCCGGCCATTGGTCCGGTCCCAGTCGATCGAGGGGATCATATAGCCCTCAAAGCCCTTCATCGCCTCGGATAGTTCGCTGGCCGATGCGGCCTCCCGCCTCAGATCGAGCTCGCGATTGGTCCACCGCTTGAAGTTGGCGATGGTCAGCCGCGGGCGAAGGCGCAGCGCTTCGCCGCCCAGCGCTTCGAGATGCGCGGCGGCCCATTCATAGGTCGCGATGTCCTTCGCGAAGCGTTCGCGAATGCCGGGGCGCAGTACTTTCACCGCCACCTGCACGCCATCGCTGGTGGCCGCGCGGTGGACCTGCGCGATCGAGGCCGAGCCGACCGGTTCCGGATCGATCTCCGCAAACAGGTCGCTCATCGGCCGGTCGAAGCTGCGCTCGATCTCCGCGCGGATCTGGGCGAAGGGCACAGGCGGCAAATCGTCCTGCAGCGAGAGAAGGTTGCGCGCAGCCTCCTCGCCCACAAGGTCCGGCCGGGTGGCCAGCGTCTGGCCGAGCTTGATTGCCGCCGGGCCGATTGCCTGGAAGGCGCGGGCGTAGTCCGGGACCCTAGGCTGGATCGTGCCGAAACGCGCGATGCGCACCAGCCTGCGGACCGGCACCGGCGTATTGGGATCGCGCTCGATCCCACGCAGCGCTCCATGCCGCGCCAACGTGCGGCCCCATTTCAGCAGGCGCCAGATATGCATCGACGGGCGGGTCACCTAATCCTCAAATCTTCCACCCGGAATGAATCGCCACGAGCCCGCCCATGATCGGCTCCACCCTGGTGTTCGAGAAGCCCGCCGCCCGGATCATCGCTTCGAACTGCTTCATGCCGGGGAACCGGCGGATCGATTCGACGAGGTAGCGGTAGGAATCCTCGTCGCCCGTCACCGCCTTGCCGATCCGCGGCACCAGCCGGTGCGAATAGAGATCGTAGGCTTCCTTGAAGCCGGGCCATTCGGTGGTCGAGAATTCCAGGCAGAAGAACCGTCCTCCATGTTTGAGCACGCGAAATGCCTCGCCCAGCGCCTGGTCGATATGGGTAACGTTCCGGATGCCGAAGGCGATCGTGTAGGCGTCGAATATACGGGCGGAGTAGGCAAGCTCCTCGGCATTCTGGCGCGACCAGACCAGCGTGTCGATCCCGCGGTCCATCGCCCGTTCGATGCCCACATCGAGCATGTCCTGGTTGATGTCGGCGACCGTCACGCTCGCGCCGCACGCCTCTATGCGGAAGGCGATGTCGCCCGTGCCGCCGGCCATGTCGAGTATTTCCTCGCCCGGCTGCGGCTTCAACCGGCGCACGAAGCGGTCCTTCCACAGCCGATGCATACCGCCCGACATGGCATCGTTCATGATGTCGTATTTCGCCGCCACGCTGGAGAACACTCCGCCCACGCGCGCGGTCTTCTCTTCGGGGGTCACCTGCTCGAAACCGAAAGATACCTTTTCACTCATCTCAGGTCCTCTAGCGGCGCTCCTGCACGGGTGCCAGCACCCAGTTTCCGGCGCAGGGTCAGCGCACCCAGAGCGATCCCGGCGAGTATCAGTGTCATTCCCGCAAAATGATAGAGATACAGCTTCTCGCCCAGCAGCCCTGCGGAAAGGAACGCGCCGAACAGCGGCATCAGAGTGATGGCCTGTCCGGCGCGTGCGGGACCGATGGTCGAGGTAGCCGAATTGAAGATGAAATAGGAAAGGATCGATGGCAGCACCGCGACATAGGCCAGTGCGGCGAATACTCCCGGTGTCCAGTTCACCCTCGCACCGTCCGCATATTCCCAGGCCGCGACCGGCGCCATCACGACCAGCCCGACCGCGAAGGTCGCCGCGATGAAGCTGACGGCGGCGATCTGCGGACGCAGCCGCAACAGGATGGTGTAGAGCGACCAGACCATCACGCAAGAGAGGATGATAAGGTCGCCTCTGCCGAAGCGAAGACCGAGCGCCGCCGCCAGATCGCCTTGGAATACGATAATGGCGACCCCGATAATCGAGCATGCTACGCCGAGCAGTTGCAATCTTCCGGCACGAGTACGGAAGACCAACCGATCGAGCAGTACGACGGCAGCGGGAGTCGCGGCCTGGAGCAGCAGGGCATTGGTGGCGGTCGTGTGCTGGAGCCCGGAATAGAGCAGCGCGTTGAACATGCCTACGCCAAGGACGCCCAGTGTCAGCACAATCTTCCAGTGGGCGACGATGGCGCGCCAGTCGCGGTGAAGCGTCGGAAGAGCGAAGGGCATGACCAACGCGGTCGCCAGTGCCCAGCGCAGGAAAGCAAGCGTCAGCGGGCCGATGTCGAAGCGCACTGCGCGCCCGACAATCGCATTGCCCGCCCAGAGCATCATGACGAGTCCGAGCAATAGGTAGGCGATGAGATGCTTGCGGCCCGATTCCATGGGCGCGCCTTAAGGCGCAGCGTCCCGCTTGGCGAGGTGGGCCAATACGAACGCCAATGACAGGGCCGGAAAGTCCCACTAGGCAGGCCCGCAATGCCCGAACTTCCCGAAGTCGAAACCACGGTGCGTGGCCTTGCCGGTTTTCTCGATGGCGAGGTCCTGACCCGCGTCGCCGCGAATCGGCCTGACATGCGCTTCCCCTTCCCGCCGGACCTCGCCCAGACGCTGATCGGTGCGCGCATTATCGGCCTCGCGCGCCGTGCCAAATACGGCCTCATCCATACCGATCGCGGCCGGACCATGATCTTTCATCTGGGCATGAGCGGACGCTGGCGGATCGACCCCGACGAGATCGGAAAACACGACCATCTGGTGATCGAAACGGCGGAGCACCGTTTCGCACTCCATGACCCTCGCCGCTTCGGCTGGGTCGACCTGTGGGATACGGGCAATCTCGAAATCTGGCCAGGCTTTGCCGCGCTCGGGCCCGAGCCTCTCGGCGACGCGCTGACCCCGCATGGCCTGCGCAGCGCGATGGCGGGCCGCAAAACGGCGATCAAACTGCTCCTGCTCGATCAGCGGATCGTCGCGGGCCTCGGCAATATATATGTGTGCGAGGCGCTTTATCGCGCGCGGATCCATCCACGCCGCGCCGGCGGGCGCGTCTCGCTCGCATCTTTCGAACGGCTCGTGCCGGTGATCAGGCAAGTGCTTATGGAAGCGATCGAAGCGGGCGGCTCCACCTTGCGCGACTATGCGCGGCCCAACGGCGAACTTGGCTATTTCGCTGCGCGGTTCGATGCCTATGGCCGCGAAGGCGAGCCATGCCGCCGCTGTTCCGCGCCTATCCGGCGGATCGGACAGGGTGGACGCAGCACCTGGTTCTGCGGCCAATGCCAGAGATGAGGGATTTCTTGACCTTGGAAGGACTCCTCGTTAAGGGCGCCGCTTTCAGGCGCGAACGTGCCGTTTTCGCAATCTTTGACACAGAATTTTCCGGCCGCAGGGGCGGCCCGAGGTAAGGACCAACATGGCAAATACGCCACAAGCCAGGAAGCGCATCCGCCGCAATGATCGCCGTGCCGTTATCAATACTGCGCGCCGCAGCCGCATTCGCGGTTTCGTAAAGAAGGTCGAAGAGGCGATTGCCGGTGGCGACCGCAAGACAGCCGAGGAAGCGCTGCGCGCAGCCCAACCGGAAATGGCCCGCGGCATCTCTCGCGGCGTGCTTCACAAGAACACGGTGGCGCGTAAGATGAGCCGGCTAAGCAAGCGAATCGCAGCGCTCTGATTCGTCATTTCCCGGACCCATCCGGGTAATCGAAATGAAAAACGGGCCGGCATCAGCCGGCCCTTTTTTTGTGCGTCCGCGAAAGGTCCGCGGCCGGTAACCTCAAGACTCTAGGACTTCCCGCGATTCGCGAGCCTCGCTCGTCTAACGCCTTACTTTTCAATTACTTCAACGCAAGGCCGTGGGTCTGAAGCGAGTCAACCCTGATTATTTCAAAATTTTTACACCGCCCCCCTTGCGACTCTCACACGCATCTTCCTAAACCTCTTCCTGCATGTGGACGAGTTCTTGCGTGCACCAACAAATCGAGACGATGATTGAGGCGCTCCGGCCTATTTGGGGGCGGGTCGGGCAGTGGCGGAGCTTTGCCTGCTTCGCCCGATCGTCTTTTTGCGGCAGATGGTCAGGATGGGGGGATTAGGGTGACAATGATACGTCGAGGTCCGGGAACGGCAGGTGTAGCCCCTTCACCCAGTATGGATAAGGACAAGGAACTGGCCGAGGAGCAGGAAGCAATCGATCTCGCTGCGGATTGGGCCGATATCAGCCAGGGCTTGCGAAAGGATCTTGGCCACCAGTTGCACAGCCAGTGGATCAAGCCGATCCGGCTCGGCGGTTTCGACAAAGATACCGGCACTCTCGATCTCTACCTGCCCACCGAATTTTCGTCCAACTGGGTGCAGGACCGTTTCCACGACCGGCTCCAGCTTGCCTGGAAGATCGCGCGCAGCGAAGTGCGCCAGGTCCGCATCCAAGTTCATCCCGGCCGCAAGCAGCTCTCCGAAATCAGCCTCGCCAGCGAAAATATCTTGGGCCGCCGCGTGGCCAATGACGGATTCGATTCGGACGTGGCCTATCTATCTACCGCGTCGATAGGCGAGCGAGGCTTCACATCCTCGATCGGTCTGGATCCGTCTCTGACTTTCGCCAGCTTCGTTACGGGTTCGACCAATATCCTCGCCTTTAATGCGGCAGAGCGCATGGCGAAGACGGAAAAGCCCCAGTTCTCACCGCTCTATCTCAAGGCCGCGACAGGCCAGGGCAAAACCCATCTGATGCATGCGATCGGCCATGCCTATCTTCAGGCACATCCGCGTGCGCGCATCTTTTATTGCTCGGCCGAACGTTTCATGGTCGAATTCGTCCAAGCGCTGCGCCAGAACGAGATGATCGAGTTCAAGTCGCGGCTGCGCGGGTTCGACCTGCTGCTGGTAGACGATATCCAGTTTATCATCGGCAAGGCATCGGCACAGGAAGAGCTGCTCTATACGATCGACGCACTGCTGGCCGAGGGCAAGCGGCTGGTCTTTGCGGCCGACCGTGCGCCGCAAGCGCTCGACGGGGTCGAGCCGCGGCTCCTGTCGCGCCTTTCCATGGGCCTTGTGGCGGATATCCAGGTGGCCGATATCGAGCTGCGCCGTGCGATCCTGGAATCCAAGCTTACACGCTTCGCTCCGCTGGAAGTGCCGGGCGACGTGATCGAATTCCTCGCGCGCACCATCACTCGCAATGTCCGCGAGCTGGTGGGCGGGCTGAACAAGCTCATCGCCTATGCCCAGCTGACCGGCCAGGTAGTGTCGCTCCAGCTGGCCGAAGAGCAGCTCACCGACATTCTTTCGGCCAACCGCAAGCGCATCACGATCGACGAAATCCAGCGTACCGTATGCCAGTTCTACCGTGTCGACCGGTCCGAAATGTCGAGCAAACGACGCGCCCGCGCCGTAGTCCGCCCGCGCCAGGTTGCAATGTATCTCGCCAAGGTTCTGACCCCGCGCAGCTATCCCGAGATCGGGCGCAAGTTCGGTGGACGCGACCATTCGACCGTGATCCATGCCGTGCGGCTGATCGAAGATTTGAGGAAACGCGACGCCGACATGGACGGCGACGTGCGCAGCCTGCTGCGCCAGCTCGAAAGCTGAAGACGAGTTACCGGCGGTGGGGTTAGTTCTCCACCGTCGGACCACCGCCTGTCCGCAGCATCTCCACACCGCTTCCACAGGGCTTTCCCCAGCCCCATGCGTGCCCTATCCGGTAGGAATGAACCGCCCCGCCGACATCGCGCCCGAAGCGCGCTTGCCCGCCAGCTATGGCGAAGCCGCCATGCGCGCCGCCCTCAAGGCCAGATGCCCGCGTTGCGGCGAGGCGCCATTGTTCCGCAAATGGCTCAAGCCCGTCGACGCCTGCGCATCCTGCGGGCAGGACTGGACCTTGCACAGTGCCGACGATTTCCCGCCCTATATCTCGATCTTCGTGACCGGGCACTTATTGGCGCCGCTGATCATCCTGCTGGTTGATCTCGGCCTCTCCGTGATGGCGACGCTGGCAATCCTCGTTCCGCTCGCGGTGGCGATGATGCTGACGATCCTGCAACCGGCCAAGGGCGCGATCATCGCCATGCAATATTGGCTGGGACTCAGTGGTTTCGTGAGAGAACGCCTGCCCGGTGCGGGAGGCGGCGAAACGCGGTGAGATGGCGCTGCCTGCGCCGGCCATTTCCTATTTCAACGTAGCAAGCCCCGACAGGCGGCTGCGCAGATCGTGCATCGAGATTTTCGCGATTTCCGCCTCAGGGTCGTCCGCCGCTACTACCGCGGCAAGCCATTCTATCGTGGCGGAGGCGATGTCGAGCTTCTGAAGCGCCTTCTCGTGACGAGTGAGAATGTCGGGATCGTCGGTCAGCTCGTCGCCGATGGCATCGAGCGCCAGCTTTACTTCGGCCAGTTCCCGCGCGATGCGGCCATCGACGGGCGTGGAAACGGCGGTCGGCCGTGGCGGGGCCGCCGGTTCGGCGGGCAAGGGGGAGCCACTACGTATCGCCGACTGAATCTTGTCTACCCTCAGCTGCCCCAGGCTGCTGTGCTTCTCCGGTTGTTTCGCGCCCGTAATCCATTCATCGACCTTGACTGTGCCCGCCAGTTTGAGCCCGCAGCGGCCCGCCTCGTTCCAGACCACTGTCGCCGCGATCGACAGGTCGAGCCGGTGCAGGATGACTTGCGATCCGACCTCGGGAAGCGCGGGCCCATCGATCATCGCACCGCTTTCCGACATGTTGCGAATCTTCACAGGCGCGGTGACCGTGTCTGCCTCGATTGTCGCGGCAAGCATCAGGTTCTTGCGCGGCTCCCTTGGAGCCACCGCCTCCGAGTCCTCCGCGAATGGGTAAGTCCTACCAACCATTCGTTCTCCAGGCCCGGCCGCCCTCGTCGAAGACGAGCGGCTATCTCGGCGGGCCAGTGACCTCTTCCGGTACGTAGAGCAAAATTGCTCATCACTCCATATGTTCCCGCTGAACCCCAAAGTGACCTTACGGATTCCCCTTGCATATCGCATATGCCTGATGTGCTAGACACATCATGATCATGTCCCCCGACCGCCTGGAACGCTTCGCTCGCCATATCGTGCTGCCCGAGATCGGCGGCGCGGGGCAGACCGCGCTGGCGCAAAGCCATGTCCTGCTGGTGGGGCTTGGCGGAATCGGATCGCCTGTCCTGCAATATCTGGCGGGGGCCGGGATCGGCCGGCTGACGCTGGTCGATGACGATACAGTCTCGGCAAGCAACCTTCAGCGCCAGACGATTTTCGGCGAGGGCGATATCGGCCGCCGGAAGACCGAAGCGGCGCAGGGCTGGGTGAAGGCCTTCGATAGTGCCCTCGATGTCCGCACGGCAGCGTTGCGGGTGGGGAGGAACAGCGCCGCGCGGATCATCGAAGGTACCGACCTTGTAATCGACGGGAGTGACAACTTCGCGACACGGCTGGCCGTGTCCGACGCCTGCGTGCCTTCGCATATCCCTCTGCTGTCTGCCGCGGTCGGGCGGTTCCAGGGGCAGGTCGCAGCCTTTGCCGGGCATTTGCCTGGGCAGAGTTGCTATCGCTGCTTCGTGGGCGAGGCATTCGACGCGGACGATTGCGACACATGCGCCGAGGATGGAATGCTGGGCGCGATGGCAGGCTGGACCGGGACATTCGCAGCAATCCAGGCGATCCGTGTGCTGCTGGCCGGTCGTGCGAACTTCGGCGACCCGCAATGGGGCCATCTCCACGTGCTCGATGGAATGGCGCCGGCCATGCGATCGATGCGGATCGCCAAGGATCCGGTGTGCCTGGGCTGTAGCGGTTAGAAGCTCGCGCCGTCGATGAAGCGGCGCGGCAGGTCGCGCCATAGCTCCGGCTCGAACATCCTGAGGTTGACCCCCATGCGCGGATAGGCTGGGTCGGTCGGCGTCCAGTGGGTCACGCAGCCACACGTGGGGCAGTGCCACAGGTCGAGCGCGCGATCGCCCTGCTGGTAGGAGACTCCTTCGCCCTCCACCGTCACGGCGTCGGGAGGACAGTGGTGCCACAGTCCGCCGGTCCGCCGGCAGATCGAGCAATTGCACTCGCCGGCATCGGGCGGCGTCTCACGCAGGGTGAGGCGTATCCGCCCGCAGTGGCAGCTGCCGTGGTGCTCGCTCATCGCAACATCTCCTCCACCCAAGCCAGCACCAGCTCGCTGGCCGGGCCGAGCCGCGATTCCTCGAACCATTGCGAACCCTGGCTGCGCTCGAGGTTCAATTCAAGCGTCCGCGCGCGAGCGCCCTTGGCCTGCTGGACGAACCCGGCGGCCGGATAGACTGCGCCCGACGTGCCGATCGAGACGAACAGGTCGGCACGGGCGAGCGCGGCGAAGATGCGGTCCATCTCGTAAGGCATTTCGCCGAACCAGACGATGTCCGGCCGCATCGCCGCCGCGCCGCAGGCGGGGCAGGGAGGCCTGTCGCGCAGGACGTCCTCCCAGCGGTGCCTCGAATCGCATGCCAGACACCAGGCCGACAGGCCTTCCCCATGCATATGCAGGACGCGCTTCGCACCGGCGCGCTCGTGCAAGTCGTCGATATTCTGCGTGACGATGAGAAGCTCGCCGTCCCATGCTTCGTCCAGCCGCGCCAGCGCCTTATGCGCGGGATTGGGCCGTGCGGCGAGAATCCCTCGACGCCTCTCGTCGTAGAAGCGCTGGACCAGATCGGGATCGCGGCGGAAAGCCTCCGGCGTCGCCACATCCTCCACCCGGTGATCTTCCCACAACCCGTCTTCGGCACGGAAGGTGCGGAGGCCGCTTTCGGCGCTGATCCCCGCGCCGGTGAGGATCACGATATTGCGGATGGAGGCCATGTGCCCCATGAAGCACGAGGATATCGGGGAAGGCAATGGCACGGATCGGCATCATCGGCAGCGAAGGGCGCATGGGCAGGGCCCTGGCGGTAGCCATCCAGGCAGCTGGGCACGAGCTGGCCGGCGGGGTGGATCATGGCGGCAATCCGGGGCCCTTGGCGAGCGAGGCAGACGTGCTGGTCGACTTTTCCGCGCCCGATGCACTGAAAGCGAACCTTGCCGCAGCGCGCGTTGCGGGAATTCCGATCCTCATCGGCACGACCGGGCTGGGCGACAATCACCATGCGGCGATCGACGATTCCGCGCGTAGCATTGCCGTGCTGCAGACCGGCAATACCTCACTCGGCGTAACACTGCTCACCCATCTGGCGCGCGAGGCGGCAAGCCGTCTCGGCGACGAATGGGATATTGAGATCGTCGAGATGCATCACCGAATGAAGGTCGATGCGCCATCGGGCACCGCTCTGCTGCTGGGCGAGGCCGCAGCCGAAGGGCGCGGGATCGAACTTGCGAAGCATTCGGAGCGCGGCCGGGACGGGCATACCGGTGCGCGGGAACCCGGCGCGATCGGCTTTGCGAGCTTGCGCGGCGGCACGGTGGCCGGTGAGCATTCGGTGATCCTTGCCGGCGAGCAGGAGCGGATCACCCTGTCGCATTCGGCAGAGAACCGGATGATCTTCGCACGCGGTGCGGTGCGGGCCGCCGGATGGCTGATCGGCCAGCCGCCGGGCAGATACACCATGCCGCAGGTGTTGGGACTGTGATGCCGCGCGTATGAAGAAGGACGATATTTTCGAGTTCTTCCGCCGGCTCGCCGAGGACAATCCCGAGCCGGAAACCGAACTCGAATATGGCAATGCCTACCAGCTGGTGGTCGCGGTGGCGCTGTCCGCGCAGGCGACCGATGTGGGAGTCAACAAGGCGACCCGCGAGCTGTTCCGCGAAGTGAAGACGCCGCAGCAGATGCTCGGGCTCGGTGAAGAAGGTCTCAAACAGCACGTCAAGACGATCGGCCTGTTCAACTCCAAGGCGAAAAACGTGATCGCGCTCTCGCGGCTATTGGTGGACGAATATGCCGGCGAGGTGCCATCCACCCGCGAGGAGCTGGTGAAGCTCCCCGGCGTCGGCCGCAAGACCGCCAATGTCGTGCTCAATTGCTGGTTCGGGGAAGAAACTTTCGCGGTCGACACCCATGTGTTCCGCGTCTGCAACCGCACGGGCCTCGCCAAGGGCAAAACGCCCGAGGCAGTCGAGGCGAAGCTGGAGAAGCTCGTGCCCGGGCCCTTTCGCCGTCACGCACATCACTGGCTCATCCTGCATGGCCGTTACACCTGCAAGGCGCGCATGCCCGAATGCTGGCGCTGCGCGGTGGTGGAACTATGCGGCTTCAAGGAGAAAGTGCTGGAGAAGCCTCAGCCGAAACCGCGGAAATAACCTGCGCGGCCACGAGGTCTCCCACAACGTTCAATGTCGTCCGGCACATATCCAGGAAGCGGTCGACACCGAGGATCAGGCCGATCCCCGCCGGATCGACCCCGACCCCTGCCAGGATCAGCGCAATCACCGGCAGCGAGCCCCCCGGAACGCCCGCCGTACCGATCCCGGCGAGGATGCAGACGATCATCACGAATATCTGGTCCGAAAGTCCCAGTTCGACGCCGAAGAACTGTGCAAGGAACAGCACGGTAACGCCTTCGAACATGGCGGTGCCGTTCTGGTTGGCCGTGGCCCCTATAGTGAGAACGAAGCGGGAAATTTTCGGCGGCAGCTTCAGCTCGGTTTCCGCCACCCGCAGCGCCGTGGGCAGTGTAGCGTTGGAGCTGGCGGTGCTGAAGGCCATCACGCTCGCCTCGCGTGTCTCGCGGAAGAAGGCGATCGGGCTTTTCTTCGCGAGGAATCTCAGGATCAGCGGAAAGACCCCGAACATCTGGATCCCGAGCGCCAGCAGCACCACGGCGACGAAGGCCGCAAGCTTGAAGAGCAGATCCCAGCCGAACTGGGCCGAAAGGTTGAACATGAAGCAGAAGATCGCAATCGGCGCGACCTGAATAACGATCCCGATCAGCCGCATGGCGACTTCGAACACACCCTCGATCGCGTCCTTCAGCGTCTCGGTTCGCTTCGTCTGGACGAGCAGCAGGCCGATGCCGAAAAACAGCGCGAAGAACATCACCGCGAGAATGTCGTTGTTGCCCATCGCGCTGATCACATTGCTCGGCACGATGGCGATCAGCTGGCCCACGCCAGCCTCGCTGTTTGCCGAGGCTTCGACGATGCTCGCCGCACCTTCGCCGCCTTGCGCCAGCAAATCCTGCGCTGCGGCCGGATCGACTCCGTCGCCGGGACGCAGCAGGTTCACCAGCGTGATCGAGATCGCAACCGCAATGCTGGAGACCACCACCGTATAGACCAGTGTGCGGATGCCGATGTTCTTGAGCGCCCGAATCTCGCCCATCTCGGCAATGCCGACGACGAGTGCGGAGAACAGCAGCGGGATCACCAGCATGAACAGCAGGCGCAGGAATATCTGCCCGATGGGCCCCGTGACATAGGTAACGACGGTGGAGACCCACTCGGCATCCCGAGCGAATGTGTAGACCAGCAGGCCCGAGACCAGCCCGGCTATGAAACCGATCAATATGCGCCATTGCAGCTTGCCGTGGCCGATGGGCGCCGCGCCCTGGGCAATTTCGGATGCGTCGGTGCTCATTTGTGCAGTCCCCCAGCCATTCACGTCCTTGCGCAGGTCGCCACGCTCGCAATGACTTCCCTACATTGCAAGGGCCGCGACCGCGATTCGCCGATAGATCCGCGAAAGTGTCTCGAGATCGGCCAGCGCCACGGCTTCGTCGCGCTTGTGCATCGTGGCGTTGCATAGACCGAATTCGATCACGGGGCAGAGGTCTTTGAGGAAGCGCGCATCCGAGGTGCCGCCGCCGGTCGACGGTTCGGGCATGATGCCGGTCTCGGCCTCGACAGCGGCAGCGACGATGGCGGAGAATTTACCCGGCGGTGTGAGGAATGGTTCACCCGAGATGACCGGACGCGCGCTGCCGCCATGGCGCTCGGCGATTTCGGTAACGCGCCGCGCCAGCCCCTCACCCGAATGGCAATCGTTGAAGCGAATCGAAATCCGCGCGAGCGCCCGTGCCGGGATCACATTGTGCGCCGGGTTGCCGACTTCGAGTTCGGTTATTTCGATATTCGACGGCTGGAACCAGTCGGTCCCCTCGTCGAGAACCAGCGCATCGATTTCCGCCAGCATGGCAACCAACTTCGGCACCGGATTGTCGGCGAGGTGCGGGTAGGCGACGTGTCCCTGCACGCCCTCGACCTCCAGCCAGATATTGATCGAACCGCGGCGGCCGAGCTTCATCG
>DASWIR010000091.1:0-3043 GCA_036397575.1 Alteraurantiacibacter sp.
GCTCCGGCGGGATTGACTTTCCAACGAGGAGAGCCGGAATCGCCGTGCCTCTCCGTTCCATGAAGGGGAAAACCACATGAAAAGCACTTTCAAAACTGCCCTGTTCGCATCGGTTGCCGGCCTCGGCCTTTCGCTGGCCGCTTGCGACGGCTCGGCCGAAAATGCCGCAGAAGATACTGGCGAGCAGATGGCCGAGGACGTGAACGATCAGGCTGAAGCGATGGAAGATGCCGGCACGATCACCGACGAGCAGGCCGATGCGATGACCGATGCAGCCGAAGACCAGGCCGATGCAATGGAAGAAACGGGTGAAGCGACTGACGACGCCGTTGCGGAATAACCGGAACAGATACTGAAACGAAAGCCGGTCCGGAAGCGATTCCAGGCCGGCTTTTTTGTTGCCTTCGGGCCGGATTTCAGACCGGGTGCGCGCCGCTGCCCCGCCCGCCGCGCAGCAGATATTCCTGCGTCCCGCGATGCAGGACATTGTCGACATCGATCACCGCGCTGTTGGCGAAGGTGAAGCCGGGCGGAAGGCTGCGATAGAGGGCATCGAAATCGCGCTCGACGGTCTGGTGAAACAGGTTTTCGAAGCTCTCGATCACGAAATAGGTCGGCTGCAGGTCGCTGATCACATAGTCGGTCCGCATCACCCGGTCGACATTGAGCATCATCCGGTTGGGCGACTGCCCTTGCAGCGCGAAGATCGCCTCGCTCGAACCGGACAGAATGCCCGCACCGTAGATCCGCAGATCCGCGCCCTCCATGATCAGTCCGAATTCCACCGTGTACCAGTAGAGCGCGCCCAGCGCCTTCAACCGGTTGTGGCGCATCGCCTTCCATCCGGCGCGGCCATATTCCTGCATGTAATCGGCGAAGACCGGATCGGTCAGCAGCGGGACATGGCCGAGCACGTCGTGGAACACGTCCGGCTCCTCGATATAATCGAAGTTCTCGCGGCTGCGGATGAAATTGCCCGCGGGAAAGCGGCGATTGGCAAGATGCCAGAAGAATACATGATCGGGGATCAGCATCGGCACCGGCACCACGCTCCACCCGGTCAGCTCGCCCAATGCGCGCGAGAGCCGGTCGAAGGAGGGCACGCCGCCATTGCCGAGATCGAGCCTTTCGAGCCCGGCGAAAAAGGCCGAACAGGCACGGCCTTCCAGCACTTCCATTTGCCGTGCATAGAGATCGTCCCAGATCGCGTGCTCGGCGGCAGAGTAGTCGCGCTGGGCGGGTTCGAGCCAATCTTCGCCGACATGCGCCGGGCGCTTGAGCGGTGCCGTGAAGACGTCCGCCGGCATCGCCGGCAGGCGCGTGAAATCGGTCAATATGTCGGTTGCACTGGCCATGGTTTCATTTGAAACTTAGCACTGGCGGGCCAATTCGGCAATTGCGGGGATTGGGCTGATTTCGTCATTGCGAGCCTCGCGTAGCGCGGCGCGGCAATCCAGAGCCGGCAAGCGCCGCAACTGGATTGCTTCACCCGGCATTTGCCGGGCTCGCAATGACGAATTAGGGCTCGCACCCTACGCCAGAACGCCGCTTGCCTCCATGATCCTGCGGCTTCCATGCGGCCCGCTCCCGGCGAAGGCGGCGAATTCCACATTTTCGCCCGCGCGGCGCAGGCCCAGCGTCACCTTCTCGCCCGCATATGCCGGGGACAGCGCGCGGAAGGCAAAGCGCGTCAGCGCCTGACCGCCCAGCTCGCGCGCGGCGAGCAGGAGGAGCCGCGTCGCGGTAAGCGGTCCATGCACCACGAGGCCCGGATAATGCTCGACATCGCGCACATAATCGGCGTCGTAATGGATGCGGTGCGTATTGAAGGTAAGCGCCGAATAGCGAAACAGCAGCGGCGCATCGGGCGTGAATTCATGCACCGCGTCCCACTCGCCCACTTCGGCGGTGGGAAGCTGTGCGGGCGCGGACGGGCCGGAGGGTGCCTCGCGATAGACCAGCGATTGCACCTCGCGCACGGCGGGCATGCCATCGGCCGCCCATTCATGCTCGACGGTCGCGAAGACCAGCGCACCGCTGCGGCCCTCCTTCTCCTCGATTTTCGCCACGCGGGAGAGGCGCGAGATCTCGGCCCCGACAGGAATCGGCGCGAGAAAATCCACCGTGCTTCCCGCCCACATGCGCCGTTCCAGAGGGATCGGCGGGAGAAAGCTGTTCCCGCCGCCATCGCGCGCAGGATGACCGTCCGGCCCCAGCCGCGCACTCGGCAAATCGGGCACGGCAAGGCACCAATGTGCCGATTGCGGCAGCGGTCCGGAAATATCCTGCGCAAGGTCAAAGGTTCCGAGCCAGCGCCGCGCTAAACCCACATCGCTTGTGTCGCTCGCCCGCTCCTCGCGGCCGATCCACTCGCTCCAGCTGTTCATTTCAGGAGCCGGAGGGTGCCGGTGGGGGCGCCTCAGCGCTGTCTTCGCCTTGCGCGGCCTCGGCTCCCGCTTCCTTCTCGAAGAACTCGTCCGGCAGGCGCTGCTGTTCGATCATCTCGGCTGCTTCGTCGAGCGCGCGCGCCTCGCCCACAGTGACGCCGCCCGGACCCGGATCGCCATCCGCCGGCTCGCAGGAAGCCACGGCCAGCGCGGCGAGCGCCAGTACCGTGGCCCTGCAAGAAAGGCCCGAAGTCATCGGGGGCTCCCGGCCCTACTCCGCAGCGGGTTCCGCAGCATCGGCCGCAGCTTCGGCGGCATCGGCAGCGGCTTCGCTCGCGGCTTCGGCGGCGGTGGTGGCCTCCTGAACCGACTCGGCGGTGGCTTCTTCCGCATCCTCGGTCGCGGCCTCGTCCAGCACGGGATCCTCGACCCCCGTCATCGCCTCGTCGGCCGGCATTTCGACCGTATCGGCCTCGGCATCGGCCGATGCGTCGTCCGAGCTGCCGCATGCGGCGAGCGCGAGAACAGAAGCCGAAGCGAGCGAAGCGAAAAGCAATTTCCTCATCGAGATCTCCTTGTGAACATCCGCCCGCCCCGATGGGCCAGGCTTGTCAGATGTGAGGCGGCCGCCGGCGAAGAATTCATCCGACTCCGGC
>DASWIR010000092.1:0-2481 GCA_036397575.1 Alteraurantiacibacter sp.
GGACTGTCTCGATCCGAACGGCATCCTCTCACCCGGCAAACAGGGCATCTGGCCCGCAGCCTATCGAAACAGGAATTGAACTTGTCTCACGAACTCAAGACCGGCGGCGACCGCGGCTATTTGCGCATCGCGACCGAGGAAGCCTTCGCCACACAGCAGCAGATCGATGCGATCATGCGGCTGGTGAAGGAAGGTCGCGCCGACAAGGGCACCATGTCCCTTTGGGGCTTTTACGGGTCCAGCCCTTCCGAACGTACGACCTTCATACGCGAAAGGCTGCTGGACCTTGGCCCGCTGCGTTTGCAGGCGATGGACGAGGCGGGGATCGACAAGGCGGTGCTGGCCCTCACCTCGCCGGGGGTGCAGTCGATTCACGACCCGGACGAGGCCAAGGCGATTGCCCGCAATGCCAATGACCGGCTGAAGGAGGCTTGCGAGAAATATCCCGATCGCTTCTACGGTATGGCCGCGATCGCGCCGCAGGATCCGCAATGGTCGGCCGAAGAGCTCCGGCGCGGCAAGGAGGAGCTGGGTTTTCACGGCGTGCAGGTGAACAGCCACACGCATGGGCACTATCTGGACGAAGAGCAATTCGACCCGATCCTGCGCGCCTGCGCCGATCTCGATCTGCCGCTCTACATCCACCCGCAAGGCCCGCCCGACGGGATGATCGGGACCATGGTCGAAGCGGGGCTCGATGGCGCGGTGTTCGGCTTCGGGGTTGAGACGGCCTTCCACGGGCTACGTATGATGACCACCGGGGTGTTCGACCGCTACCCCTCGCTGCAGATGATGCTGGGCCACGGCTGCGAGGCGATCCCGTTCTGGATCTATCGCCACAACTACATGCACCTCGCCGGCGTTCGCTCGCAGCGCTACCAGCGCCTCAAGCCACTGCAGCACGATTTGTTTCACTATCTGCGCAACAATGTGCTCGCCACAAACAGCGGGATGGCGTTCGAGCCCGCAGTCAAGCTGCTGATCGAAGTGATGGGCGAAGACAGGGTGATGTACGCAATGGACTATCCGTACCAATATGTGCCGGACGAGGTGCGCTGGATGGACAATCTTGACATCGGCGACGCACAGAAGAAGAAATTCTTCCAGACGAATGCGGAGCGATGGTTCAAGATATAAGCGAACGCGCAGAGGGTGAGGCGCTACGGCGCAGCCTGCTCGATTATTGGAAGTCGCATGCAATCGTCGCCGCAGTGAAGCTCGGTATTCCAGACCTGCTGGTCGACCGCACGCGCACGGCTGCGGAGCTGGCGGAAAAGATCGAAGCGGATGAAAGTGCCCTGCAGCGGTTTTTGCGGGCGCTGGCGGCGATCGGGGTGACGCGGGACCTGGGCGATGGCCGGTTTGCCATGACCCATGCAGGTGCAAGTCTCGCAACGGACCATCCGTCACGCCTGGCCGCAACGGCCCTGCATGTTGGATCCGAGCTTATCCCGGCCTTTCCCAGGCTGGACGAGTGTATCAGGCATGGCAGGCCGCCCGCCGGCATCCTGTACGGATCCGATGGCTTTGCCGAGTTGAACAAGGATGCCGAAGCGGCGGAAATCATGAACAGCGCTCTGGTCGCGAGCAGCCGACGCTATGGCATCGAAGTCGCGCATGCCTATGATTTTTCGCAATTCGGAACGATCATGGATGTCGGCGGCGGGCATGGCGGCTTGCTGGTCGAACTGCTGAAGGCAGCGCCGAAAGCCGAGGGCGTTGTGCTCGACCTCGAACATGCTGAAGCGGGAGCGAAGATGCTTTTTGCCGAGCAGCGTATTGCGAGCCGTGCGCGCTTCGTTTCAACGAACTTCTTCGAGCCGCTGCCCGAACATGCCGACTGCTATGTTCTCAAGTACATACTCCATGACTGGCCCGATGCCGAGGCGTCAAGGATCGTCGGACATGTGGGAGACGCAGCGCGGGATTCGAATGGCAGAGTGATACTGGTCGAGCAAATCATGCCCGACCAGGTCGTTGAAGACCCCGGACATGCCACTGCACTCTACGGCGATTTGGCAATGATGCTCTGGAACGGCCAGGAGCGAACCCGTTCCCAGTTCCGGGATTTACTCGCCAAGGGTGGATTGTCTTTGACACGCGTGCTGCCGCTGTCAGACAATCTGTTCGTGATCGAAGCAATTCCAGCTTCCTGAAATCAAAACTTGAGAGAGGGCGGATCATGACGACTTATGCCGTAACCGGAGCTTCGGGCCAACTTGGCAGACTGGTGCTGGATGAAATGCTGGGCAAGGTCGCGGCGGGCGATATCGTCGCTCTCGCCCGCGATCCGTCGAAGCTGGCGGACTACGCGGCCCAAGGTGTCAAGGTCCGTCAGGCCAGCTATGACGATCCCGCCAGCCTCAATGCCGCACTCGAAGGCGTGGACCGGCTCCTTCTCATTTCCGGCAATGAAGTGGGACAACGCGAACGCCAACATGGAAATGTCATCGATGCGGCGAAAAAGGCCGGTGTTTCGTA
>DASWIR010000093.1:0-2646 GCA_036397575.1 Alteraurantiacibacter sp.
GCGGATGCCACTTTCCTGGCCAAGGCGGGACTTGACCGGTTGGGCAAGGAGGGTGTCGGAACGGTGTTGGATCTTGCGGACTGGCTTTCCGCGCCGGGGCAGGGGGCTATTGCGGTGGAATGCCGTGTTGACGACAGCGCGACACGAAACCTGTTGGCGGCCATCGATCACGCCGAGACGCATGCGCGCCTGATAGCGGAGCGTGCGCTGCTGGCCGCGCTGGGTGGTAGCTGCCACAGTCCGGTTGCGGTTTTGACTTCGTTCGAAAATGGCGAAATCGCAATGCGGGCGGCAATATTCTCCGCCAATGGGGCCGAGCGTCTGGAACGCGAGGCACGCTTTGCCGGAGGCGATCACGGTGCGGTGGCGGAACTGGCGCGGCAACTTCTGGCCGATGCCGGGCCGGCCACGCGCGCGCTGTTCACGGGGGCAGCGTGAGCCGAGTGCTCGTCATTCGCGCCGAGCCGGGCCTGTCGGAGACTCTGGCAGCGGGCCGGGCGATGGGATTCGATATGGCGGGCGAACCGCTATTCGACGTGGTCCCGCTGGAATGGGATATACCCGATCCCGCGGGCATCGATGCATTGCTTGCGGGAAGCGCCAATGTTTTTCGCCGCGGTGGAGCGGGACTTGCGGCATTCAAGGCGAAGCCCGTCCATGCGGTGGGCGAACACACGGCAGCGGCGGCGCGCGATGCAGGCTTTGTGGTCACCGGCGTGGGGCAGGGCACGCTGCAGTCCGTGCTCGATAAGCTCGAACCGCCGCTGCGCGTGCTGCGCCTTGGTGGGGCTGAGAGGGTCAAACTGACCGTACCCCGTGGCGTCATCGTAGCCGAGCGCGCCTGCTATGAGGTCAAGCCTCGCGCCATGTCGGAGACGTTGGCTGCGCAGCTAATGCAAGGCGAAGCCGTCGTGCTGCTGCATTCGGCGGCTGCGGCACGCCATTTCGCTGCGGAGTGCAACCGTCTTTCCATTGCGCGATCGTCAATCTCGATTGCAGCGATTGGCGCGCGCGTGGCGCGTGCGGCCGGTACCGGCTGGGCAGCGCTGCAATCGGCGGAAAATCCGCGCGACGACGAGCTACTGGCGCTGGCACGGCACATGTGCCATTGATTCACGGCTAAGAATTGATCGCCCGCCGGGCGGTCGCGACACATCGGGAACTGATGGACGATTTTCCCACACGCGCCGGGGTTGCCGCCCACCAGCGGAAGTCTTCGACCCTCAAGCCGATATTGGGTGTCGCCGGGGCTGCATTCCTGCTCGGCGCCGCGGCGGTCGGAGCCGCCGGCTGGTATGGCCTGTTCGACGGGTTTGGCGACTCTCCTGAAACGGTCGAGGAAAGCATCGCCGCTGCGGATGAATCCGTTGTTGCAGCGTCGTCATCGCCCAGCGGAACTGCGGTCTCCGAACGCGAAGTGGCCGAAGCTGCGGAAGCGGTAGAGCGCGTGACCGAACAGCAGGGCGGGCTCGATCATCGTATCGTCGCCATGGAGCAGCGGCTCAGTGCACTCGACCTGCAGGCGCAGGCCGCTGCCGGCAATACCGCACGCGCCGAAGGCCTCCTGATCGCATTCGCCACGCGGCGCGCGATCGAACGCGGCGCACCGCTTGGCTATCTGGAAGACCAGCTGCGCCTGCGTTTCGGAGATGCGCGGCCCAACACGGTTGAAACCGTGATTGACGCGGCCGCCGATCCGGTGACGCTCGACCAGCTGATAGCCCGGCTCGAAGGGCTTGCCCCGGCGCTGATCGACGGGCCGCAAGACGAAGGAGCCTGGGAATGGCTGACGCGCGAGCTGAACAGCCTGTTCGTCATTCGCTCGGAAAGCGCTCCCTCGCCGCAGCCGGCGCGGCGCCTCGCCCGCGCGCGGATGTTCCTTGAGACCGGCCGCTCGGATTCGGCGGCGGCGGAAGTGCGCAATTTGCCCAACGCGGCGGGCGCGGAAGAATGGATTGCGGATGCGGAACGCTATTCGCGAGTCCAGCGGGCACTCGATCGTCTCGAAACGACGGCAATACTCGAACCGCGCGAGCTGCGCGACGGTTCGGGAAACCGCGTGGAGCAGCCGAGCCCCGCTCAACCGCGATGAGCCTCCCAATCCTGGAGTTTCGGGGTACCTAGAGCCGTTCGCCCTGAGGAGCTTGAGAAGCCGCAGGCTGAACAAGCGTCTCGAAGGGCCGCGGTGCTTCGAGACGAGGCCTCAGCACGAACGGGATTGGTTCAACCTGAACCGGAAAGACCCTAGCCCTTCAGCAGGGACGGTAGCTCGCCGCTTATCCCGCGTGCCTCGTCCATGAACCAGCGCTTGAGTGTGGGCGCGCGCTGAATTCCAGCCATGCCCAGCCGGCGAATGGCGGAGGCGGTGCGGCCGGGAACGCCGAACAGACGAGTAAATCCGTCGGTGACGAAAGAAACCATGAAACCGTCCAGCCCGCGCCAGTTCTCGTAACGCTTGAGAAGTTGGGCATCGCCTGGATCGAGTCCCAGACGCATACCGTCCGTCAGCACTTCCACCAGTGCGCCGACATCGCGCAAGCCCAGATTGAGTCCCTGCCCGGCAATCGGATGGATGCCATGGGCGGAATCGCCCACCAGCGCGAGCCGGTTGGATATAAGCCGTGCGGTGCGCTGATAGCTGAGCGG
>DASWIR010000094.1:0-2411 GCA_036397575.1 Alteraurantiacibacter sp.
CATGGCCGGCACCTTTGTGCAGCAGGACGGTGAGGGCGGGGTCGAATTCTATGAATTCATCCAGATCGCCGAAGAAGAAGGCAGCCTGGTCGTGAGGCTCAAGCATTTCGGCCCCGACATGGTCGGCTGGGAGGAGAACAAGGAGGATTTCGCCCGTTTCCCCCTGATCGCGCGCGAGGGCGACAGCTGGTATTTCGACGGACTCACCTTCCGGCGCGAGGGCGATGACGGCTTCTTCGTCGCGGTGCGGATGAACCACGCCGACGGCAGCCAGTCGGAGCTTGTCTTTCCCTTGCGCCGGGTGCGCTGAGCCGGCGGAGCGTCAGGCCGCCTGCTTCACCTGGGCGACGATCTTCCGCGCCGCATCGCCAAGGTCGTCGGCGGGGATGATCGGCAGGCCGGAACCTGCGAGGATCTCCTTGCCCTTGGCGACATTGGTGCCCTCGAGGCGCACGACCAGCGGCACGTCCAGTTCGACTTCCCTGGCCGCTGCCACGATGCCCTCGGCAATCGTGTCGCAGCGCATGATCCCGCCGAAAATATTGACGAGAATGCCTTCCACCGCCGGATCGGAGAGGATGATCTTGAACGCCGCGGTCACCTTCTCCTTGGAGGCGCCGCCGCCCACATCGAGGAAGTTGGCCGGGAAGGCGCCATTGAGCTTGATGATGTCCATCGTCGCCATGGCGAGGCCCGCGCCATTGACCATGCAGCCGATATTCCCGTCGAGCTTGATATAGGCAAGGTCGTGCTTGCCCGCCTCGACTTCCATCGGGTCTTCCTCGCTCTCGTCGCGCATCGCTTCGACATCGCTGTGCCGGTAGAGCGCGTTGGAATCGAAGCTCATCTTGGTGTCGAGCACGAGGAGCTGGCCATCCTTGGTCGCAACCAGGGGGTTGATCTCCAGCATCGCGCAATCGAGCGCCACGAAGGCCTCGTAGAGCTGCTTCGCCAGTTTCTGGCAGGCCTTGTTGAGATCGCCTGAGAGCTTCAGCCCGAAAGCGATGCTGCGGCCATGATGCGGTTGGAAGCCCTGTGCCGGGTCGATCGTGATGGTGGAGATCTTCTCCGGCGCGCTGTGGGCGACTTCCTCGATATCCATGCCGCCTTCGGTCGAAGCGACGAACGCCACCCGCCCGCTCGCCCGGTCGACCAGCAAAGCTAGATAAAACTCGCTCTCGATATCCACCCCGTCGGTCACATAGATGCGGCCCACTTCCTTGCCCGCCTCGCCGGTCTGCTGGGTGACCAGCGTGTTGCCCAGCATTTCCCCGGCATCGCGCTCGACATCCTCCAGGCTGTGCGCCAGCCGCACGCCGCCCTTGGCGTCGGGACCCAGTTCCTTGAACTTGCCCTTGCCTCGCCCGCCTGCGTGAATCTGCGCTTTCACCACATAGAGCGGCCCCGGCAGCCTTTCCGCCGCTGCGCGCGCTTCGGCGACGCTGGTTGCGGCATGACCGGCGGGCACGCCGATGCTGAATTTCGCGAGCAGTTCCTTGGCCTGATATTCGTGGATGTTCATGGGATACCGGTCTTGTCCTGGCGATAAGGGGAGTCGCGGGCGCATAAGCACAGTGCGCGGGAGTTGAAAAGTCTTCGCACCCGCCGCAATTGGGAAGAGTGATAGATGAGTCGCGTCTCGATGCCATTTGCCGCGAGGCTGGGGCAATGGCTATGCGCCGCTGGCCCGGTGCAGGCCATGCGCTGGAAAGCTGGACCAAAGGCGAGAACCGCAGCCCCGTATGCGAGGCAGATCTCGAACTCGACCGGTTCCTGAAACGCGAACTCATCGCCCTGCTGCCATCGGCCGGTTGGCTGTCGGAGGAAAGCACCGATCATCCCGAGCGTCTGGATAAGGGCCTGTGCTGGCTGGTCGACCCGATCGACGGCACGCGCGACTTCATTCGCGGGCGGAGCGGCTGGTCGATATCAGTGGCGCTGGTCAGTGCCGCACGGCCGCTGATAGCCCGGCTGGTTGCGCCTGCTCGGGACGAATGGTGGGCGGCCACTGCGGGGAAAGGTTCGAGCCGCAATGGCCGGACGCTTGTCGCCAGCACCAGGCGCGAGCTGGCAGGCGCGCGCGTGCCGGCGGACTCCCTGCCAAAGGAGGATGGCGATCTCGCGATGGTCGCGAAGCCGAATTCGATCGCGCTCAGGATTGCCATGGTCGCTGCAAACGAGGCCGACCTCGTTGCGACCCTGCGCTGGGGTTTCGAATGGGATGTGGCCGCTGCCACGCTGATCGCGCGCGAGGCTGGTGCAGCAGTCAGCGACGCCTTCGGCAAGCCGCTTGCATACAATAAGCGCGACCCGCGAGCTTTCGGCCTGCTGGTCAGCGCGCCAGCGATTCACGGCGCGGCGGTCGAGCGCCTGGCGCCGCGCGCCGCCGAGCTTACGCCTGCCCACGGCTG
>DASWIR010000095.1:0-5758 GCA_036397575.1 Alteraurantiacibacter sp.
GGATCGTCGCCAACCCCGGGCGAACCCGGGATATTGGGGTTGTCGACGATGCCGAGCGTCGATCCCTCCTCGGTCGGGACATTGCGCTGGAATAGCTCGCGGAAACCGGCAGCGCGGATGTCGCGCGAACGCGAGCCCCGCAGCCGCACGCCGCCGCCAATCTCGTAAATGCCGCTGATCTTCCAGCTGACCGCCTCGTTCTTGGTCTCTTCGTTGGTGTAGCTGTTGGACGCCTTGTTCTGCGTCCAGCGCACCGCGCCGTTGAGATCGAAAGACTCGCCGATCGCCGAATCGCGGAAGACCGGCACGTTCACTTCCCCGAAGGCCTCGATCACTTCGATGCTCCCGCCATAGTCGAGGCCGAAAGTGAAGGCGTAGTCGGTGTAGTTGGGAATGTCGCCGTGCGTGACGTCGCCGGATTCGCTGCGATACTCGGCGCCCGCGGCAGCGCCGATCGGTCCGGCCCAGCCTTCGAATAGCGTGCCGTTGATGGTTGCCGCAATCACGTGCTGGTCGTAGATGAAATCCTCGACCACCGGGCGATAGGCATAATCGATTGCCGCCTGGTCGAGATTGTCGAGGCCGAACAGGTTTATCGGCACACAGCCCTGCGAACGCGGATCGGGATCGGCCATCAGCGTTTCGCGGCACACGATATTACCATTGGGCGCGCCGCCCATGAACATGCCTTCATCGACTGCATCCAGTCCATACTGGAACTCGGTGTTAACGCGCGAGTAGCGCGAGAACTGGTGCCGATCGTTGCGGCCATACTGATAGTAGACGTCCCACTTCCAGCCGCTCCCGATCTCGCCTGAGAGGCCGACCACGCCGCGCCACACTTCGGCTTCGGCCTCGTTATAGGCCGGTATCTGGGCGTCCACGTCCTTGCCGAGGCTGAAGGAGGCCCCATTGAGCAGCACGCGCAGTTCCTCGGGCAGGAAGGCATTGTCCGCCTTGACGAAATAGGTCGAGCGCGGGCCCGCCGTCACACCGCTGTTGGATGCGGTACGCTTGGCATAGGTGAGCTCGGCCGAGGCAGTGACGCCATCGGCTACTTCGTACTCACCATAAACATAGCCGACCCAGCGCTCGACGGGCGTCTGGATGTCGGAATCGTCGTAGGTCGAGGCGCCGTCGCCGCCCATGCGCGGCCCAAAGGTAGAGGAACTGACGAACTGGCCGGGATCGAATTGCACGATCCCCGTCCCGTCGTCGGTAAAACGCCAGTTGCGAGCGTCCAGCGGCGCTGGCGCCCGGTTGCGGACGACGCCGCGCGGATCGTTGAACGCCTGGCTCGAACCGGGTCCGATGATGAAATTGGGGAGGCCGTAGCCGGGCGTGCCGGGCAGATTGTATCCCGACAGGCTGCCGTCGGAGAGGACATTGTTGGCGTTGGTGTAAACGTCCCACCCCTCAGCGCACCACAGGCGCGTCTTGAAGCAGTCGCCGATGCCTTCCTTCTTCTCGTATTCGCCGCCGATCACCAGGTGGCCGCGGTCGCCGATCCGCGTGCCGTAGACCAGCGAGCCATGCCAGCCCTCGCCGTCACCGCGGAAAGTCTGGCCGTAGTCGGCCTGTGCGCGGATGCCTTCGAGATTGGTATCGAGCAGGATGTTGATAACCCCGGCGACGGCGTCGGAACCATAGGCAGCCGAAGCACCGCCGGTCACGGTCTCGACCCGCCTGATCATCGCCGTGGGAATGAGATTGAGATCGACCGCGCCGCCATCCGATGTGGGCACGAAGCGCCTGGTATTGACGAGTGTCAGCGTGCGCGTGCCTTGCGAAGGATTGAGGCCGCGAAGGTTGGCGTAGGATGCACCAACATCCGCGCCGGCAGTGATCCCCGCTACCGCGTCGGATACGAAAGCGGTGTTCTGCGGAATGAGCTCGACGATATCGCCGGCATTGACGATGCCCAGATTGGCGACCTGTTCTGCGCCGAACACCGTCGCCGGAGTGGGCTGGTCGAAGCCGCTGTCGCGCGCGATGCGGCTGCCGGTGACGACGATGGTATTCGCATCCGCACCGTCGCTGTCGCCGCCCTCGTCCTGTGCCAGCGCGGGAGCACCCGCAATGCCGAGCGCAATGACGGCCGCTCCGACGAGCAGGCGAGACTTCCCATCGAATGAATGAATGAATGCCATCATTTCCTCCCATTTCGACGCCTTGAACGGACGGCCCCGACTGCGGGACCCGGCGCCTCTGTTGGGCGGGGCAATTACATTGCGGATGACAGGAAACTTGCCCGGATGGGCTGCCGATTGTGCCGAAACCGGCAGGCACCGCGCTCACTGGCAATTGAATTTCCGGGTATTTTCAGGGAGCGGCAGAGACCACGTCCACCGCGCCTTCGACGATGAACAGCCGGCTTTCGGCCGATCTCTGTCGCAGCGGCGCTATGTCGGTATAATCCTTCGAATATTCGAATTCCCTGGCCCGATCGAAGCTGGCGAATTCGATGATCATCACCCGTTCCGCCGGAGGCATGCCTTCGACATGGACCGTGGTGCCCCCGCGCGTGAGAAACTTGCCGCCATATTTCTGAATCACCGGAAAAGCGGCCTGCACATATTCGCGGTAGGCATCGAGATCGGTCACGTTGATCTCCGCCACGACATAGGCTTTGGGCGGAGGCGGCGGGTCGGCGGACAGTGCCGCCGCGCCGCAAGCACCCAGCGCCAGCCCGGCTGCGAGCGCGGCCAATGTGCTTTTCATGGTCATTCGCCAAACTCCCTGGGTTTCCCCCTAATGATCGACCAGCTCCCGTCCGGACGTGCTGGGTGCCGGGCGGCAACCGCCCAGCGAAGCCGATATTGCCTCAGCAGCGGCATATAGAGGTTCAAGATATTTTCGGACCGCCTGTTCGCCGGTCATGGCTGCGCTGATCCAGGTGAAGCCGAGCGAGGCAACCGCGCGGCCGCCTTCGACGATCGGCACCGCGAATGTGGATGAGCGTGGATTGACCGTCGGGTCCCGCATCGCATAGCCGCGCTCGCGGACCTCGCGGACCATCCGGTCCATCGCCTCCTCATCATGTGCGGGGGCGTCGTCCGGATCGGTGCTGTCCTTCAGGATCGCCCGCAGGATCGCCTGCTCGTTCGGCGTACTATAGGCGAGATAGGCCCGGCCAAGCGCATGGGTGACCAGGCTCAACCGCCGGTTGAGCGAGGAATGTTCCAGCGACAGCGAGGTAAATCGGATCGTGCAGGCGCGCACCACCACGGCATTAACATCGAACAGAGCCATCGAAAGCGGCCAGCCCTCGCGCCGGGTGAACTCGATCATTATGTCTTCGGCCGCCTCGACGATTTCGGGCTCGTGGTGGAAGCCGCTGGCGAGCGATTTCACGCGGCCGAGCAACTGGTAAGAGCCGTAACTTGACGATTGCGCAGCCAGCCCCTTGGCCTCGAGCGTACGCAGCAGCCGCACGATCGAAGGCTTCGGCAGCCCGGTCTCGCAATGAAGGTCGTGAAGCGTCGAGAGCGGCCGGCGGTTCAGGGCCTGCAGCACATCGATCGCTCTTTCGACAGAACGAATGCTGTCGTTCTTCTGGATTCGCGTTTCACGGCTCATGGAAATGATCCAATAGGGCCGGAACTCTAGGTTGCTTTCCGGCAGCCGGACTGCCCGAGGCGGCTCGCAGTTTTGACCATCCGGAATAGCGCGATCCGGCAAGCCTATTCGATCACCCTGTCGGCCTCGTCGATCAGCTGCGCGGGCAGTTCCAGTCCGAGCCGGCGAGCCGCCTTCAGATTGAGGGTGAGCGGACTCTTGAAGCCCCGCTCGATGGGGATATCGGCCGGATCCGCGCCGTGCAGCAGGCGGTCGATCACCGGCGCCATGGCCGGCCAGCCGCGTTCGAAGGGGGGCGAGAAGGCAGCAATTCCGCCTCCATCGGTAATCGAGGTCTGGATGCTGACCGCAGCCAGCCCATATTTGAGCGCCAGTTCGCCGATCATCGCGCCATTGCCGTTGAACAATTCGTGCGGACCCACCACAAAGCCACCGCAGCCATCGGCTTTCATCCGGGTGAGCGCGGGCTCCAGCGCTTCCTTCTGCAGCACTTCGTAGACGCGAACCGGGACATTCATCAGCGCGCCGGCCGCCTCCAGCTCGCGCTTCGTTGCCGGCGCCGGAGCGTAGGTGTGATTGTAGAGATGGCCGATGCAGCGAATGCCGGGAATGGCGAGCTTCAGGAACCGGGCCTGCAGCATCTGGACGTGGGGCTCGTATGAAAAGCCCGTGAAATTGGTGCCGGGCCTGCGGAAGCTCTCGATCACCCCGGTTTCGAGCGGATCGGCCGACCACAGCACCACCGGGATAGGATCGTCAGCAGTCGCCTTGCGAACCGCGACATGCGCGTTGGTCATCAGCGACACGATAAGGTCCGGCTTCCAGGCGACGAGTTCGCGGGCAAGGCCGTCCATCGCCGCAAGATCGCGGTTGCCGGCGCGGAACTCGTAAATCGTGTTCTCGCCCTCGACATAGCCGATTTCCGCCAGGGCGCGTTTGATCGGAACCTCCATGCCAGGCCCGGCATAGGTGATGATCCCGATACGGTAGATTTTTTCCGCTTGGGGGCCTTGCTCCGCGATCTGCGCCCCGGCGGACAGGGGGACGGATAGCAGCACGAGCGATGCCGCCTGCAGCGCGGCGAGAATGGCTTTGCGGATTGCGCGGCGCATTTCTCTCTCCCTTGTCCGGCCGGAGATGCGTCGCGGCGCCTTTACTCGCAAACCGCAATCCGAACCTTTCCGCCTGCCGAAAACTTTCGCACCGCGAAAAGCTGAGATTCCTAACTTTTGGTAGCGCCCACCCGATCATAAAAGCCCGCTCGAAAGAACGGCAAGCGTTCGAGGGGAGACATGTGCCGATGGCTGACGCGGACGCCGCGAATATTGCGAGCGACGAAGCGCTCGAGGCGCGCGTCAACTCGCTCCTCGTCGGGGCGATCGATATGCATTGCCATTCCGGCCCTTCGGTCATGCCGCGCAAGATCGACCATATCGAAGCGCTGCGGGAAGCCTCCGAAGCGGGCATGAAAGCGCTCCTCTTCAAGGACCACTTCTATTCGGCGGCGCCGGTCACCGAGCTGCTCTCCGCCCACTATGGCCATCTCAATGTGACCATGGTTTCGGGCGTGCCGCTCAACGATACGTCCGGCGGGCTCAATCCCTTTGCGGTCGATCACGGGCTGAAACTGGGCGCGCGGCTGGTGTGGATGCCGACCTTTTCCGCCGCCAATCACATCCGGCACGACCGCAACGGGCACCGCCTGCCGACCAGCGTACCGATGATGCGCCCGAAGATGCTGACGGTCGTCGACGAGGACGGCCGGATCAAGGACGAGGTCAAGCAGATTCTCGACCAGATCGCCGAATTCGATGCGGTGCTTTCCGCCGGCCACCTCCACATCTCGGAGATCTGGCCGCTGTTCGAGGAGGCGGTGAAGCGCGGCGTGAAGCGCCGGCTGGTGCAGCACCCGACCTACACGATCGACGCGACCTATGCGGATATTCGCGAGCTGACCGAAGGCGGCGCCTTCATCGAGCATTCGCTGTGCATGTTCATCCCGGAATCCCGCTTTCAATATTATCCGAGCGAGGAGTTGCGGGCCGTGATCGAGGCGGGCGGAACGGAGCTGACGATCCTCGGCTCCGACCTTGGCCAGGTCGACAATCCCACCCCCGTGAGCGGCTTCAAGGCGGTCATCCGCCTGTGCATCGAACTCGGCTTCGACGATCCGGCCATT
>DASWIR010000096.1:0-1809 GCA_036397575.1 Alteraurantiacibacter sp.
CCAGCGGTAGGGCAATCTGCGAGCCCGGATGCGGCATGGGGCGTTACCTGCTGATGGCGAGGGCGTTGGCGCCCTCGGTCACCTGGTAGCCACGCGCCCTGAGCGCCGCCGCGAGCGCCGGCAACTCGCCCGCATAGGAGATGCGCATCACCGAAACGCCGCCAATCGCCGTGCTGCTGATCACCGCACCCCGCACGCCCGGCGTGCTACGCAAGGCCGCGAGCCCGGAATCGAGAGCAGCGCCGTCCGGAGTCGCGAACTGCACGGTAAAGCTGCTGACGACCTGGGCCTGTGAGGTGGCAGCCTCCCCGTTTTCGGGAACGAGCGGGATTTCGCCGATGGCCTCAGCCTCGGCCGCACGGCGAGCCCGTTCCAGCACGGCGCGAATGGCCGGATTAATCTCGACCCGCTCGCTGCGCAATGTCGGGTCGGGCCGCAGCTGTCCGTCGGCCAGCGCGCGCGTGAAGATTGCGTCGAAACGCAGCAACGCTTGGCGAAGCATGTCCGGAACCTGTTCTTCGCTCTCGGCGGTCAGGCGGAATTCGTCGAGATAGCGGTTGTCGGGGCCGTACCGGGCGATGAAATGCCCTTCCACCGGGCCGCCGGGCCATTGCCGCTCCAGCTTTGCGATCGGGATGATGACATCCGCGGCGCTGAAATAGTCGAGCACGCCGCGCCACCAGCCGCGGCTGCGCCTGCCGAGCTGCCCGTAATTGACGAGCAATGATTCGCCCCCGGCGCCGGAGGGACGGACATAATCGATCGCGCTCTGACCGGTCTGCCATTCGGCCCAGGCGCGCTGCCATTCGTTGCGCACTTCATAGACCGTCTTGGCTCCGCCGGAGACAAGCACCGGCACGGTCAGCATCGGAGCGGATCGCGCGCTTGGCCCGTTGGCGGCGCCCAGGAGACCGCCTGTACGGGCGCGGTCGAAAATCACGCCCACCGTGGCGATATAGCGGCGCGGCCCGATCTGTTCGCGCTGAATGATGATGGCGGAAACCAGCCCGTCGAGCTGCGAATCGCTGATGGCCGGGCCGTCCAGCTTTTCCCAGGCCTTGCGCCGGGCTTCCATCCAGCCCTTGTCGCGCGCTTCCTCCGAATTGGCGCCGACCGCGTTCACCTCGATATCGAAGACCTCGATATCGGAGCTGCTGACCACCGGAGCGATTCCCCGCTCCCCCTCTACCTGCGCAATCACTGCCGCCGCGACGAGCAGCGCCAGCGCAGCCAGCATCACCACGGGCGGGGTGAGGCGGATTTGCGCAAAGGGGCGGGAAGAGATGGCGAGCGCGCTCATGGGGAAACGGCTGGCCTTTTGCCCAAAGGCGAGTGGAAATCCAAGCGCGAATGGCTAAAGGCTTTCAACATGTCGACAAACACTCCGCCGGAAGAGCGATATTCCTATGCGAAAGCCGGCGTCTCGATCGATGCCGGAAATGCGCTCGTCAAGGCGATCGGCCCGCTGGTGAAGGCGACCGCGCGGCCGGGCGCGGATGCGGATATCGGCGGGTTCGGTGGGTTTTTCGACCCTAAAGCAGCCGGTTATAAAGATCCGCTGCTGGTCGCGGCGAATGACGGCGTGGGCACCAAGGTCAAGCTCGCCATCGATCATGACCGGCACGATGCGATCGGCATCGATCTCGTCGCCATGTGCGTGAACGATCTGATCGTGCAAGGGGCAGAACCGCTGTTCTTCCTCGATTATTTCGCCACCGGAAAGCTCGAGACCGGCATTGCCGAACGCGTGGTCGCCGGCATTGCGGAGGGCTGCAAGATCGCCGGATGCGCGCTGATCGGCGGCGAGAC
>DASWIR010000097.1:0-6483 GCA_036397575.1 Alteraurantiacibacter sp.
AAAACCTGGCCGGCAGCGGCGAATTGCGCGCCTTCCAGCATGACGGATTCTGGCAGCCGATGGATACGCTGCGGGACAAGCATTACCTCGAAGAACTGTGGAATTCCGGAAGTGCGCCATGGAAAGTCTGGTGAATCCGGAATGGCGCGGGCGGCGGGTGCTGGTCACCGGCCATACCGGCTTCAAAGGCAGCTGGCTCACGCTCTGGCTCGATGCCATGGGGGCGAAAGTGACGGGACTTGCTCTGCCGCCGCCGACCGAGCCGAGCCTGTTCGATGCGGCGCGGATCGGCGAGCTGATCCATCATATCGAAGGCGATGTGCGTGATCCGCATGCGGTAAGGGATGCGTTCGATGCATCCGATCCGGAAGTCGTGTTCCACCTCGCGGCCCAGCCTCTGGTCCGCCTGTCCTATGCCGAGCCGGCAGCAACCTATGCCACCAATGTGATGGGCACGGTGCATGTGTTGGAAGCGGCGCGGCATGCGCCTGCCGTGAAGGCCATCGTCTGCATAACCAGCGACAAATGCTACGAGAACCGTGAGTGGACATGGCCCTATCGCGAGTGCGATCCGATGGGCGGGCACGACCCCTATTCCAGCAGCAAGGGCTGCGCCGAGTTGGCTATTTCCGCCTGGCGCCGATCCTTCTTTGCAGATGGTGGACCTCTGCTTGCCTCGGCTAGGGCCGGCAATGTCATCGGCGGCGGGGACTGGGCGAACGACAGGCTGGTGCCCGATCTCGTCCGCGCCTTCGAAGCGGGCGCAGCGCCGCTGATCCGTTCGCCCCATTCGGTGCGCCCCTGGCAGCACGTGCTTGAGGCCTTGCGCGGCTATATCATGCTCGCCGAGCGTCTGCTGGCCGGGGAGCGCGAGTTTGCCGACGGGTGGAATTTCGGACCATCGGACGAGGATGCGCGGCCCGTTTCGTGGATCGTTTCCCGCATGCGCGATGCCTGGGGCGACGAAGCGGCGGATGCTGATCTCGACGGGCAGCCGGCCGTTCACGAAGCCGGCCTGTTGCGGCTCGATTGCTCAAAGGCCCGTTCGGCGCTGCGCTGGCAGCCCGAGCTCGGCCTGGACGAGGCGCTCGACTGGATCGCCGCGTGGCATAAGAATGTAGGCGCGGGCGTGGATGCTCGCGAAGTTACCCTGGCCCAGATTGCCCGATACGCTTGGTGCAGCGACACGGGAGCGTCCGGCGCGCCCCGGCAAAGGATATTTGCAGCGGGATGAATGAGCTAGTGACCAGTTCAGCACGCGACTTTCTCGCCAAATTTGTCGCCAACAACCGGCCGGGCCTGTTCTACTACAAGGCGGATCCCGGTCTGCGACGCGGCATCAAGGTGCGTGAGAATGGCGATGCCATCGACGTCAAAAGGATTGTCGACCGCAAGCTGATCCGCATTGGCCGCAATAATGCGGTTTACCTGATCGATCTGATCAATTCCTTCGACTATTTTTTCGGTTCGGCGGTGCCGGTGCGCATTCGCACGGTCGATGGTGCCTACGACATGGTCGATTTCTCGACTCCGCGCCTGCATCAGATTTCCGGTTTCGACGACTTCCCGGTGCTCTGTCCCAGCCTGACCGAGCCGTTCCCCACGACTGCCCAGTATCTCGACTTTGCCGCGCTTGAGCCGGGCGATACCGTCATCGATCTGGGCAGCTATTCCGCATTGACGAGCATCGCCTTCTCCAAGGCAGTTGGACCTGAAGGCACGGTCCTGGCGCTCGAACCCGATCCGCTCAACTTCGCGGCGGCCGAGGTAAACGTTGCCGCCAACCGGCGTTTCAACGGGCTCGACAATATAGTTCTCTATCCAGCCGCCGTTTCCGCCCACGCAGGTGTGCTGCAACTGAGCTCCGAGGGCGCGATGGGTTCGGCGCTAACATCGATCGTCGGCAGTTACCGGGGGGAAACAGTGGATGTGCCCTGCGAGACGTTGCAAGGCCTTGCCAATAGATTTGGTTTGCTCAAGGTCGATTTCATAAAAATGGATATCGAGGGTTCGGAATTGTCCGTGATCCTCGAAAGCGGCGCCTTCCTGAACCATTATCGGCCGCGCATGATCATTGAACCGCATGTGATCGACGGCAAGCTCACCACCGAGCCGATAACCGCCTTCCTCACCTCGCTCGGATATCGCTGTGCGGTGATCGAACAGTGCGGTCTGGCATTGCCGCTGATTACAGCCGATCCCGGCTGACGCGTATCCGATAAACCGCCGGGCGCCTTTCAGCGCTTCGCCATCGTGATCATGTTGCCCAGCTTGAGTCCGAGCGACGCTTTGGGCGCGGGCAGGCGATCGAACTTCAAGCCTATCGCTTTGCCCGCCTGCTTTACGAGGAAGTCGACCGGGAAATAATTGGTGCTGCGATCTACTGTGGCCGAGGCAAAGCCGGAGCGGCGAAGCATGGCGGTGATCGACGCCGGGCTGAACAGCTGCGGATGCTGGAGGCAGAATGGCGGCCAGCGCCGGCCCATGACCTTGCGAAGCAGCGATCCCTCATTATGCGTGACAATCATCAGTGTGCCGCCGGGACGAAGCTTGCCGTGTATTTGCCGCAGCATGGAGACGGGATCGAGCAAGTGATCGAGAACGTGGATCATCGCTGCAACGCCGACTGAACCGTCTGGGACGGGTGAAAGATCGGTCATGTCGGACAAGATGTGAGTCGGGAACGGCGCAGTTGCGGCAGCAAGGTGTGGGTGAACCGTCAGATTCGGTTCGAACAGCCAGAATGCGTCGAAGCAACCCGTCCGCGCCGCATGCGCGGCGACATGTCCGACATCCGGACCGATTTCGAGATACCCGCCCTCGAGCGCCGCCGCCTTCGCCGCCGCTTCGAAGTAGCTGCGCTGCGTGGCTTCGATCGAGGCTGACGGCACGATGTCCATGTTCGGCGCGAGATCGGAATAGAGTTCGGCAAGCTGGTCATCGTCGAAGAAACGAGGAGCGAAGAGCAGCCCGCACGCGGCACAGCGATGATAGGAGAAAAACAATTTGGTTTCGTGAAAGCCGGCCCAGAACGGCTTCAGTTCTTCGAGCGAAAGCGTTTCCGCGCGCGGCTCGCTGCGGATTATCTCGGCGAAGCGATTATGGCCGCAACTTGGGCACGAACGCTGCAAAAAGCCGGACACGTTCAGTCCTCCATCTGCCGGAAACTCAGGCGGCTGTGCCAGAAATAGCTGCCGACGATTACGATCACCGTGAAGCCGCTCTGCGCGATGATCGGCGGCACCCTTCCTGCTTCAACGAGCAGCGGCAGCGCCAGCCAGTTGGCCGCATAGTTGAGCAGGTAGAATGACGAAAAGCGGAAGAACTCGCCTACGACATGGCCGCGTGTGCGAAACACCCCCAGCTTGTAGGTCAGAAAGGCGAAGCAGAGGCTGACGGCCTGCGCTATGCCTAGTGCCAGGAGGTAGTGTGTTTGGAACGAGGGCACGCTCCACAGCAGAATTGGATAGATGGCGAGGCCGAATACGGTGTTCGCCGCGCCTGCCAGCGCAAAGCGGAGCTGTCGCTCGCCATTCCGGGCCAGCCGCGCGATCACGAATCCTCCATCAGGGAAATGCGCATGTTCTGCTGCAGCACCTCGCGTGGCAGGAACGGCGAAAGATCCTCGAGCGCCGGGGAAGTGATCCGCCCGTCCGGATGCGCCTTGGCGCCAAGCTTGGGCGCGAAGGCGACGTTCTCATCCACGAAGAACTCGCAGAGCGCCGGCCCGTCGCCGTTCAGCGTTTCGGCGATTGCGCCGGGAAGCGCAGCATGCGTTTTCGCATAGCTGTAACCCAGGCCGAAAGCTTCGGCGATGCGGCCGAACTCGGGAAAGGTCACATTGCTCTTCGGGCCGCCGCCGACCTCCACCCCGCCGAAGAAATTGCGGTGAGTCTGGAAGATCGAAACATATCCGGAATTGTTGATGAGGAAGATCTTCACCGGCAGGCGATTGCCGGCGATCGTCTGCAACTCCTGGAGGTTCATCATGATGCTGCCGTCTCCGGCAATGCAGACCACGCGCTGCCGCCCGCCCGTGGCGGTGCAGGCGCCGATCGCGGCCGGCAGGTCGTAACCCATCGTCGCGCAGCCGGAATTGGTCCAGAGCCGCTGGCCCCTCTGGAGGCGGGCGGCCTGGAAGCTGATCACGCAGGCGCTCCCGTTTCCGGTCACGACGATGTCGTCCTTGCCCAGTTGCTTGAACAGCTCGTCCATCGCCACATAGGGATGCATCGGGCCTTCATGTTCCCGATACTCGGGCAGCACTACGGGAAACAGTCGGCTGCGCTCCCGCGACCATTCCAGCCACTCCTGGTGCGCTTCGCTCGGGCCGGTCCATTCCTCCGCGAGAAGCCCGGGGATCAACGCGGCGAGGTCTGCGACCACTGGCATGTCCGGCCGGACATTCGGCTTCTGCAGCTCGAGCGGGTCTATATCGACCCAAATCTTGAACGCCTCACGGGCGAAGCTCTGCCAGTTGTAGCTAACCTGGCGGATATTGAGCCGGCTCCCGAGCACCAGCAGCAGGTCGGCACTCTGCGTGACCATGTTGCCGCCCCGATCGCCGACCGTGCCCGGCCGTCCGCAATAGAGCGGATGATCGTCCCACAGCACGTCATGCGCGTTCCAGCCGGTAACGACGGGTATGCCAAGCCGTGCGACAAGCTGGAGGAACCTTCCATGCGCGCCGCTCAGCCGCACGCCGCCGCCGGCGAAAATCACCGGCCGCTCGGCGCTTGCGATCCTTGCAAGGATCTCCCTGGCGGCTGCGGCGAGGTCGGTGCGTTGCCAGGGCTCGTCGAGTTCATCCGGATCGAATCCGGAAAGATCGTCCGGATCGATCATCGTCGCCTGCACGTCCAGCGGGATGTCGAGCCAGACCGGGCCAGGCCGCCCGCTGGCGGCAAGGTAGAGCGCCTTTTCGAGATGGTAGCGGATGGTTTGCGGGTCGGTGACCATCGTTGCATATTTGGTGATCGGGCGCACGATCGGCTCGATATCGAGTTCCTGGTCGCCATATTGCCGCAGCGGCTGCCCGGTATGGCGCACCGTGGTTTCGCTCTTCACCTGGCCGGAAATCACCAGCATGCCGATGGAATCGACGAAGGCGCCATAGACCCCGGTGATGGCGTTGGTGCCGCCCGGCCCGGAAGTGACGTTGACCACCGCCAGCCGGTTGGTGAGCCGGTAATAGGCCTCTGCCGCCATGGCGAGCGCCTGCTCGTGGTGAGTGAAAGTGGTCGTCAGCTGCGGATGCGTGCCGAGCGAGTGATTGAGGTGCATCGCCCCGCCGCCGGTGAGCATGAATACGTCGCGAATACCGTGTTCGGCCAGCTGGTGTGCCACCCAGTCGGAAAGCTTTACGAGAGTCATTGAGTCCATCCGTTGGCCATGGCCGTGCGCCGGATCGCCTCGTCGAGAGAGACTGTCATGCACACGCCGAGATCGCGCCTGATTGCTGCAGAAGAGGGTACGTAGCGGCCGGGGTTCCAGCCGGGGTCGGGCTTGCCTGCAATATCGACGCCGGGACCACCCAGAATGGCGGCGGTGCGCTCGGCCAGCTCAGCGATGGTGACGGCTTCCTCGGACCCGCAATTATAGACCGCACCCGGTTCGGCCTCGGCCAGCATGGTCCACAGCCATGCAGCGAGGTCGGCTGCATAGAGATAGGACCGGAGTGCATGGCCCGAGCTTTCGATGCGGATCCGCCGCCCGGCCATTGCATCGCGGATGAAGTTCCCGGCTGCGAAATGGATGTCGAGCGGCAGCATCGGGCCGAGCAGGGCGAAGATGCGGGCGGTAACGACATCCAGGCCGAACTGGCTTGCGTAGATGGCGCAGAGGGTCTCGGCGGCGCGCTTGCCCTCGGCATAGGCGGATTTCGGGTCGCGTGGATCCGGGCCGCCGAGCCAGTCCTCTGCGACATGGGTCATGCCGGGGGGCTGCGTGCCGTAAACCGCGCCCGAACTCATGAACAGGAATCGGGACGAACGGCACGAGCGGGCGAGATCCAGCGCCTGCCGCGTACCGTCGAGGATTGTGGCGAACATCCGGTTAGGGTCGCTGGCGGTCAGCGCGGCGTTGGCATCGGTCGCGCCATGGATTACATGAGTGAAACCGGCCTGGGCGATCTCGAATGCGGTGACGTCGCCTTCGATCAGGGTGATGCGATCGGCGATATGGGGAGCCGCATCGGCAAACCGCCCAGGATTGCGGCTCAAAACCGTCACTTCGGTTTCGGCCGGCGCGCGAACAAGCGCTTCCAGCATCCAGCGGCCGATAAATCCGGTGCCTCCGGTCATGAAGATGCGCGCACCGTCTAGCTTGGCCCAGACAGGGGCGAGCGTGGGGGCCAGCGCCGCGATATCCTCATCCACGATCATGCCGGCACGAGCCCCAGCGTGGGCCGGTGGCGGAAATGCGCGCGCACAACCTGATGGATCGTGTCGAGCGCCAGCGCCCAGACGATCAGAACGATGAGTG
>DASWIR010000098.1:0-9345 GCA_036397575.1 Alteraurantiacibacter sp.
GGCTTGCCCTCTGCGGCTTCGGCAGTACGGCGCGCCTCGAGCCAGGCCTCGACCTCGGCTCCCTGCGCCGCTTCGGCGGCGGCTTTGCTCGCGGCTTCGCGCTCAGCATGCAACTCTTCGATCAGCGCTGCGCGATCGTCGACCTTCTGCACAGGCGCCGTCTCTTCCTCGACCGGAGCATTGGCCCCAGCCTTCTTGGCCGCCTTGGCTACCGCCGCGTCGAGTTCGCGCTGCGAGCACAGGCCCACCGTCACCGGATCCTTCGACTGGATGTTCTGGATGTTCCAGTGCGTACGGTTGCGGATCGCATCGATCGTGTTGCGCGTGGTACCGATCAGCCGGCCGATCTGGGCGTCGGAAATCTCCGGATGGTTGCGCAGAATCCAGGCGATGCCATCGGGCTTGTCCTGCCGCTTGGATACCGGCGTGTAACGCGGACCCTTGGTGCGGCTCGCCTCGACCGGGGCCTTCTGCATTTGCAGCCGGTAGTTCGGGTCCGCCTGGCCCTTTGCGATTTCAGCGTGGGTCAGCTCGCCTGAATGAACGGGATCGCGCCCGGTATATTTGCTGCCCGCAAGGTCGTCGGCCATGGCCTGAACCTCGAGGATATGCAGACCACAGAATTCGGCGATCTGCTCGAAACTGAGCCCTGTATTATCGATCAGCCAGGTGGCGGTCGCATGGGGCATGAGCGGGGTGGGCTGGGCCACGGTGACTCTCCGGAAAATTTCGCTGCAAAATAGAAGGGCCGCCCCTTCCGGAGCGGCCGCGCTGTCGAAGATGTAGGCCCTTGGCGGCCAAACGGCAAGGAAAAGCGAGTTAGGCGCAGAACTGGCCGGGTCTGGGTCTAGGCGATCGCCGGGAAGCCCTGCGGCCTCGCCGACCGTTCCGGATGGGCGGCGATGAGCGCGGCGAGGAACTGGTCGGTGCTGGCCGCCCAGCCATGGCTCTTCGCATGTTCCATGCAGGCTTGGGGCGAAAGTTGGAGCGCGGCGGCGATCGAGTCTTCCAGCCGCTCGGCCATGGCGCCGGTTTCCGGTGTCAGCACGTCGCGCGGGCCGGTGACCGGAAAGGCGGCAACAGGCGTGCCGCAGGCCAGTGCCTCGATCATCACCAGGCCGAACGTATCGGTGCGGCTGGGGAAGACGAATACATCCGCCCCCGCATAGCAGGCCGCGAGGTCCCTGCCCGTTTGCCGGCCGAGGAAATGCGCTTCGGGAAACCGCTTTTCGAGGCTGGCCAGTGCCGGACCGTCGCCGACCACGACCTTCGATCCCGGATGGGTATTCGCCAGGAACGCCTCGATATTCTTCTCCACCGCGACTCTCCCGACATAGAGCTGGATCGGACGGTGCAGTCCGAAAAACAGGTCCGGCGGAGCGATGCCAGGACGGAACAGCGAGAGGTCGACCCCTCGGCCCCAATGGGCAAGATGGGTGAGCCCATGTTCGCGCAATTCGCCGCGCACGCTTTCGGTGGCGACCATGATCTTTCCCGATTGCCCATGGAACCAGCGGATAAAGGGCCAGAAGAGTTTCGGATTCAGCCCTGTGCGGCGCGCGAGATAGTCCGGGAAATGGGTATGATAGGCGGTGGTGAAGGGCAGGCCGCGCAGCCGGCAATAGCGCCGCGCCGCCAATCCCAGCGGACCCTCGGTGGAAATGTGGATCGCCTCGGGACCGAATGCGTCGAGCCGCCTGGCGATCGCGCCGACGCCGGCCAGCGCCAGACGGATTTCGGGATATGTCGGGCAGGGAAGGGAGCGAAACTGGCCGGGCGCAACGATCTGCACGCGGTGGCCGCGCCTGGTAAGCTCGCCGGTGATGGCGGTGAGGGTGCGGACCACGCCATTGACCTGCGGGTGCCAGGCGTCGGTAATGAGGGCAATCTTCATGCGGCTTTCTCCAGCCTTGTTGTTTCGCCCCCTTCGTTCCCTTCCGCTTCGCGCTTCGCGATCTCTTCGGGCCAGTGGAGTATCTCCATCCGCCCGTCGAAATGTTCGACCAGCGCGGTGCAGCCTTCGACCCAGTCGCCATCGTTGAAATATTCGATGCCGTCGAAGTCGCGCATTTCGGCGGTGTGGATATGCCCGCAGACCACGCCGTCGACGCCCCGCTCCCCCGCCGCGCGGGCGACCACTTCCTCGTAGCGGGAAATGAACTCGACCGCGTTCTTGACTTTGTGCTTGGCCATTTTCGAGAGCGACCAATAGGGCAGGCCGAGCCGGCCGCGGATCCAGTTGACCCACAGGTTCGCGCCCATCAGCAGGTGATATGCCGCGTCACCCACGAAAGCGAGCCAGCGATGGGCGAGCATGATCGTATCGAATTCATCGCCATGCAGCACCATCAGGCGGCGCCCGTCCGCGGTGTCATGGAACGCCGCACGGCGGATCTCGACCCCGCCGAAATTGAGGCCGGTGAACTGGCGGAACATCTCGTCGTGATTGCCCGGGATATAGACGATCCGCGTGCCGCGCTTGGCGCGCTTCAATATTCGCCAGACCACATCGTTATGCGCCGCCGGCCAGTAAAATTTCTTCTTGAGCCGCCAACCGTCGATGATGTCGCCGACGAGGTACATCGTCTCGCTGTCGGTATGATCGAGAAAGTCGGCCAGGAGTTCGGCATTGCAGCCCTTGGTTCCCAGATGGACATCACTGATCCAGATCGTGCGGTATTTGCGCCGCGCGCACTCCTCGGGCTCGCGGATCGACGGTCGCGGCCTCGCGATCTCCGGAATGACGGGGATGCTCCCGCCAGCGCCTGCACTGCCAAACATTGGGCATTCCTCGAATAAATGCCTGCCTTGGCTGCGATTCTATTGCGTAAGATTGTTACAGGGTTGACTCACTATCGAGTCAGTTCGGTGACTGTATGACAGATCCGAGTCAGCCCCTGACCACATATGGTTGCCGCCCCGTCCAGGGCGAGACCATGTTGTAGGGCACGGTCACGAACACCGCCTCGACCCCGGCAATCTTTCCGCCGACGATCTTGAACAGTTCCAGCAGCACGAAGCTGTGCGGGAAGTGAAAGATGCTTTCGTGGCGGGTGCCGTCGGTCCAGGTAACTTCAGCAAGTTTGCCCGTATGATCGATGAAACCGGCGGCGAGCACCAGCCCGCGCTCCTCGTCCACGAGCGGGTAGCGGCGGTCGCGCAGCCGGTCGTCATAGACATACTGCCCCAGCCGGAACTGCGCCTCGGTGCCCATCTTCGCGATCGGGTATCCCTCGATCTCGACATTGGTGGTCTGGAGGCCGTTCTCGATCCGGTCGCAATCCTCGGTGAACTGCGTGAACAGCGTCCCGTCATTGAGTTGCAGCGTGTCGAAATAGCCGTCGGCGATCGAGATCATCCGCGCTCGCGGCACCCGCTCGCCTTCGGCCACCGGCGCCAGCATCAGCGCTCGCGGCGCATCGTATCCCTCGATCTGCGGAAACGGTCCGAACTCAAAGGCGCGGCAGACGATCGTCTCGGCTTCGGCAATCCTTCCTCCACTCACCGCCAGCCGCAGCCCCATGATCGCCGCCTGGCCCGATTCCTCGATGATCCCGAACCAGCTGACCTGCCCGGTCTCGGGATCGGCGGCCTTGAGATCGTAATAGGAGCGGCGCGCCGAGATCGTATTCCAGAGGCCGTCGCCGATCATCAGCTGGACGTTGTTCTCGGTGAAGATCACCTCCTCCGCCCAGGGCAGGCGCGAGGGATCCTTCGCCACCAGCGCGTCGAGATAGGCTTCCGCCAGAGCTTCGAGTTCGGCGCGGCTGCTGCGCCCGCCCGGATTGGAATTCATTTCCTGCTTCCTTCCACTTCAAGAACGATCTTGCCGATATGTTCGCCGGCCTCCATCCGCGCATGGGCCGCACCGGCCTCGATAAGCGGAAAGGTCCGGTCCATCACCGGGCGCAGGCTGCCGTCTTCGAACAGCGGCCAGGCATTGGCGGCGATTTCCTGCGCGACCAGCGCCTTGAACCGGTCGGGGCGCGCACGCATGGTCGATCCGGTCAGCGTGTGGCGGCGGACCATGAGCTGGGCCATGTTGATCTCAGCCTTCGCGCCGCCGAGCACGGCGATAGTGACGTGGCGGCCATCCTCGGCAAGGCATTTGAGATTGCGCGGCACATAGTCGCCCGAGACCATGTCGAGCACAATATCGACTCCTCGCCCGCCAGTGAGCGATTGTACCTGTTCGACGAAATCCTGCATCTTGTAGTCGATCGCATGGTCCGCCCCGATCGCACGCGCCGCCGCGCATTTCTCCGCGCTGCCGCAAGTGACGATCACACTGAGGCCGAATGCCTTGCCCAGCATTATCGCCATGGTGCCGATCCCGCTGGTCCCGCCATGGACCAGCAGCCTCTCTCCTTCCTTTGCCCAACCGCGCTCGAAGATATTGTGCCAGACCGTGAACAGCGTTTCCGGAATCGCCGCAGCCTCGGTCATGCGCATGTCCTGCGGCACGGGCAGGCAGGCGCCAAAGTGAGCGAGGCAATATTCGGCATAGCCGCCTCCGGTGACCAGCGCGGCGATGCGTGCGCCGAGCATCGCCTGCGGCGCGCCTTCTCCCAGTGCGACCACTGTGCCCGAAACTTCGAGCCCCGGAATCGGCGAAGCACCGGGCGGCGGCGGGTAATGACCCTGGCGCTGGATCACGTCGGGCCGGTTGATGCCGGCATGGCTTACGCGGATCAGCACCTGCCCTTCGCCCGGGCGGGGCACGGGCAACGTTTCTGCTCGCAGCACCTCCGGCCCGCCCGGCGCGTCGAAGCCCACGGCCAGCATCTCGTCCGGCAGCCTGTCGCTCATTCTTCGATACCCCTCGATCCCCTGTGACCTCACAACCACAGTCCCCAGCCTAACGCGAAGCCCCATTGACAGAAAGCCGCCGCGATTGCGATGCTGCCACGCGATGGACCAGGACGATCTCCCCCGCCAGCGCGGAGATGCGGCGAGCCTCCTCGCCCGGGAGGATCTCGCAACCTATTCGCAGGACGAGCTGATGGAACGCATCGCCTTGCTCGAAGCGGAGATAGGACGCGTGAAGGCGCATCACGACAGAGCCGCGAACCATCGCCAGGCCGCCGAGACCCTGTTCGGCAAGCGAGACGCGGGATGACCGGCCGGCTCCCTCCAAAAGCCGAGGGGGCTTCCTATATGATGGGTAATATGGTCCGGCTCTCCGGCACGGCGCCGGATTTATCACCGGTTAACCATAATTGTGGATGCTCTCACCAAACAGGAGAGCCATAGTCTCCAGTGAAGGACGATTGAATGCCAAGTTTCGCACAAAGCCTGGAAAAAACGCTCCACTCGGCGCTGCAGAACGCAACCGACCGCGCGCATGAATATGCGACGCTGGAGCATCTCCTGCTGGCTTTGGTCGAGGATTCCGATGCCGCCGAAGTGATGATCGCCTGCGGCGTCGATCTCGACGAACTCGGCAATGTCGTGACGCAATATCTCGACCAGGAATACCAGTCGCTGAAGACCGAAGACGGCGCGGACCCGCAGCCGACCGCCGGTTTCCAGCGAGTAATCCAGCGTGCGATCCTGCACGTCCAGTCGTCGGGCAAGGACACGGTCACCGGGGCCAATGTGCTGGTTGCACTGTTTTCCGAGCGCGATTCCTATGCCGTCTATTTCCTGCAGCAGCAGGATATGAGCCGGCTCGATGCCGTCAGCTATATCAGTCACGGAATCGGCAAGGGCGGCCGCCAGCTCGAAAGCCGTTCGCCGCAGGGCAACGAGGAACCGCAGGCCCAGCCCGGCAAGGAAGAGAAGGGCAAGAAGGATTCCGCGCTCGACCAGTTCTGCGTCAACCTCAACCAGAAGGCGCTGGACGGGAAGGTCGACCCGCTGATCGGCCGCGGTCCGGAAGTCGACCGCACGATCCAGATCCTGTGCCGCCGCTCGAAGAACAACCCGCTCTATGTCGGCGATCCGGGCGTGGGCAAGACCGCCATCGCCGAAGGTCTCGCGCGCAAGATAGTCGAGGGCGACGTGCCCGAAGTGCTGCTGGACGCGGTGATCTATTCGCTCGACATGGGGGCACTGCTGGCGGGGACGCGCTATCGCGGCGATTTCGAGGAGCGGCTGAAGCAGGTCGTGGGCGAGCTTGAGAAGCTGCCCGAAGCGATCCTGTTCATCGACGAAATCCACACAGTGATCGGTGCCGGCGCGACCAGCGGCGGCGCGATGGACGCATCGAACCTCCTGAAGCCGGCTCTCTCGGGCGGAACGATCCGCTGCATCGGATCGACCACCTACAAGGAGTTCCGCAACCATTTCGAGAAGGACCGCGCGCTGCTGCGCCGGTTCCAGAAGATCGACGTCAACGAACCCACGGTCGAGGACACGATCAAGATCCTGCGCGGGCTGCGCTCCGCCTTCGAGGAGCACCACAAGGTCAAATATACGCCCGACGCGATCAAGACTGCGGTCGAAATGAGCGCGCGCTATATCAACGACCGCAAGCTGCCCGACAAGGCGATCGACGTGATCGACGAGGTCGGCGCGATGCAGATGCTGGTGCCGCCCAGCCGCCGCCGCAAGACGATCACCGCCAAGGAGATCGAGAAGGTGGTGGCGACGATGGCCCGTATCCCGCCGAAATCGGTCAGCAAGGACGACAAGAGGGCACTCGGCAATCTCGATAAGGACCTGAAGCGTGTCGTTTACGGCCAGGACAGGGCGATCGAGGTCCTGTCGAGCGCGATGAAGCTGTCGCGCGCAGGCCTGCGCGATGCGGACAAGCCGATCGGCAGCTTCCTGTTCAGCGGCCCGACCGGCGTCGGCAAGACCGAAGTCGCGCGCCAACTCGCCAGCATCATGGGCATCGAGCTGCAGCGCTTCGACATGAGCGAATATATGGAGCGCCATTCGGTGAGCCGCCTGATCGGTGCGCCTCCGGGCTATGTCGGTTACGACCAGGGCGGCCTCTTGACCGATGCTATCGACCAGCATCCGCATTGCGTGCTGCTGCTCGACGAAATCGAGAAGGCGCATCCCGACCTGTTCAACATATTGCTGCAGGTGATGGATAATGGCCGCCTGACCGACCATCACGGCAAGACGGTCGACTTCCGCAATGTCGTCCTCATCATGACGACCAATGCCGGCGCCGCCGACATGGCCAGCCAGGGCATCGGTTTCGGCGACGTCAGCAAGGAGGATGCGAGCGAGGAAGCGGTCAAGCGGATGTTCACACCCGAATTCCGCAACCGCCTCGATGCGATCGTGCCCTTCTCCTATCTCGGCCCGGAAACGGTCGGCCGCGTGGTCGACAAGTTCATCCTCCAGCTCGAATTGCAGCTGGCGGACCAGAACGTGCATATCCAGTTCGACACCGATGCGCGCAAATGGCTCGGCAAGCGCGGCTACGACCGGCTCTATGGCGCGCGGCCGATGTCCCGCCTGATCCAGGAAAAGGTCAAGCAGCCGCTCGCCGAGGAGCTGCTGTTCGGCAAGCTCGCCGCCGGAGGCGAAGTGCATGTGAGCGTGAAGGACGACAAGCTCGCCTTCGAACTCGCTCCCGCGCCGCCCAAGGCCAAGCCCAAGCGCAAGAAGAAGGCAGCGGCGAAGAAGACGGCGCCGGACAAACCCGATGCCGCCGACGCCGAAGGCAAGAGCGAAGACTAGGGCGGATTTCGTTCAAATTGAAACGCCGTCTTCGATGCCCTACGTTTCCCCCGTTCCCCGCGCCCCCGCCCTTCGGCTGGCTGGCAAGCCAGCCGCTCAGGATAAACTGCCCTTCGGGCAGGCGGGGGTCCAGAGCGGCAAGCACCGCGCAGGAGGCCCTGGATCCCCGCCTTCGCGGGGATGTGTGATCCTGTTTGAACGAAATCCGCCCCAAAAAGGGTTCATACCGGCCGGCGCAATTCGTCCGCTAAAGCCATTGCAGCGCGCGAACGGTGGCCGGCCCGTCCCGCCGGGAAGCTCGCTCAAAACTCCCCGGCCACGCCGGCCCTGACCGCGGTGTTCTTGCCGCCCGCGTGCGACACGCCGAAAGTGACGGCAAACGGGTCTTCAGTATTGGCACGATGGGCAAACGAGACGCCGATGCCGAGCTGTCCGCGATAGACCGAGGCATTGGCCGTGTAGCTCGTCTTGCCCGGCGCCGACGGCATTGGCGCCGGGACCAGCGCCGTCGCGGCGGCAATGCCCCGGCTGGTCTCGCGCCGCTCGTCCTCCGCCATGGCATAAAGCTCCGCGACGCCGCCCTCGAGTGCGTCGACGCGGCCGGCGAACCGGGTCAGCACGCCGAGATCGAAACTGCTGGTGCCCAGATTGCCGGCGGCGTCCGTAGTGACGAGCGAGACCGCGCCGCTCTGATAGGCATTGCCGGTGCCCGAGCCGAGACCGGGCAGCGTGTAGGCGCTGCTCCCATTGCCCAGAACCACCTGATCGGCGCGCGTGGCGGCGGCGCCGTTGCCGATCGCGACCGACCCGGCGAACCCCGCCGAGGCGCCATTGCCGAGCGCCACCGCCCCATCGCCGAGCGCGACGCTGGCATAGCCCAGCGCCACGGCGCCGGTGCCGGTGGCGGTGTTGTCCGCACCCAGGGCGACCGCGCCGGTGCCCGTCGCGGTGTTCGGATCGCCGATGGCCACCGCCCCATTGCCTGAAGCGATATTGCCCGCGCCGATCGATACGGCTTGACCGTTCGTCGCCTGCGCATCCGATCCGATGGCCACCGAACGGTCACCCGAGGCGACGCTGCCGCCGCCGATAGCGACCGCATCGGCACCGGTCGCCTGCGAGGCTTCTCCGGTGCTGTTGACGGCAAAATAGGTCAGTTCGGCCTCGTTGGCATTCGCCTTGGCCAGCGCAACGTCGGCATCGGCCTGAGCGTCCATGGCCAGGCCGCGCGCGTCGTCGGCATCCGCCTGCGCTTTCACCGCCGTCTCGAATGCTGCGTCGGCTTGCAGTAGCGCTTCGGTCGAATCTTCCCCCGCCTGCATCGCCGCCATTTGGGCCTCGCGAGCCTCGGCGCGGGCATCGTCGGCAACGGATTGGGCGGAAGCGGCATTTGCGAATGCCTCGTCGGCTGTCTGCTGCGCGGTGGCTGCATCGGCAAGAGCCGTGTCCGCTGTGGATTGCGCGTTGGCCGCAGCCGAGGCGTTGGCGGCGATGGCCGTGTCTTGTGCGACATTCTCCGCCAGCGCCTGGTCCGCCGCGCTCTGTGCAGTGGCTGCATCGGCAAGCGCCTGGTCGGCGGTCCCCTGTGCCGCAGCTGCGTCGGCCAGTGCCGTGTCCGCCGTCGACTGTGCAGCGGCAGCCGCTGAGGCGTTCGCGGCGATAGCTGTGTCTTGCGTGACGTTCTCGGCCAGCGCCTGATCCGCC
>DASWIR010000099.1:0-1603 GCA_036397575.1 Alteraurantiacibacter sp.
GGCCGCGCAGAAACCGGGCTGCCCCGCGCGAAACGCACTCATTGCTTGAAACGCGATAGAAAGCGTGCAATGATTTGGTGTTAGAGACCATCCGTATTAGCACCAAAGCGTCCCTCATGGGTCGGACATCCCGCGTCCGGCCCATTTTCTTTTCGGCGCCGCGCACTTGTTGCGAACTGAGCCTCTGGCCAGCCAAGACACGCAAACTGCACCCGGTGTCCGGTTCGCGAGACCCCGTGTTTTGCGTATCGCGATCATTTCGGTAATCTCCGTACCAGTACCAGGGGGAGGCCGATCATGAGAGCCAAATTGCAGGCCGCGCTGAACTTTGCCAATCGATCCGTTGCTTGGTCGTGGATGCAGCGGCTGCGAGGGCGGCCGGCGGAGCAGGCGTTCATTTGCACGCTTTCCGTGCAGAACTCGGACGATGCCGGGTTCAAGATGCGGCAGGTCATGCTGCGCCACTACGACCTGCTTCGGGACACAGGCGGCTTCGTTGCCGACCCCGCCGATTACGAAGGTCGCCCATTGGTCCGCCTGATGTTCGGACCTGTCGACCGCAGCAAGGCGGATCGGATCTGCACTGCCTTGAACAAGCGGGGCCAGGACTGCTTCTTGTGGTCCAAGCCACTCGGCCCCGACGCCAAGGCTGCATCGTTCGCGACGCCGGAGCACCGCCAGCGCGCCAGGAGCGAGGCCCAGCGGACATTTTCGGAGCACCGTGAATCTGCACCCTCCCCCGCTCGGCCGGATTCGCGCCCGGTGCCTGCCGTTCGGTCATTGCCCCTGAAGAAAGCCGATTTGGCCGGCGGCGGCCGTTAGGACCGATCGGCGAGGGCGCTGCAATCGGGCGTGGCCGGCGCGCAGCGGGCTGGTCTTGCTGCCCCGACAACAGTGCAGATCGAGCATGGACCTTCCTGAGCGCAGCGGCGCAGCGTTGTCACAATCAAGGCAAATGAATTTCAAATATTGTTGCCGGCCAATGGCCGCATGGTCGACCGCGCGGCAGCTGAGCTGCGGGCGATAGTGCCTTCCTGCCCGTCCCTGGGGCTCGGCACCTCGCGGCGCGAAAATGGGTGGGGCTCGGATGGTGTCAACGAATCGGTCGGTTTCCGCCGCAATGTCGACGATACTCGTCGTCGAGGACGAGCCCCTGGTCCGCATGGCGCTGTGCGACTTCCTGCAGGAATGCGGATTCGCGCTCGCCCAGGCCGCGACCGCCGCCGAGGCCATCACGATCCTGCAATCGGATCGGCCCGCGATCGATCTGGTATTCAGCGACCTGCGCCTGCCGGGCACGATGGACGGGTTTGGCCTGGCCCGCTGGATCAAGGCCAACCGTCCGGGACTTCGCGTGATGCTGACGTCGGGCGGCGATCCGAAGGCGCAGGCAGCGCGCGCAGCCGATCTCGACGTGCCGTTCGTCGCCAAGCCATATGACGTGCATGGGCTCGCGGGCACGATCCGCGAGCTCATCGACGCGCCGGAGCGCGCGCGTGGCGACCGCGCCGCGGTCGCCTCGGCTTCATCGCTCGGGCTCCGGCCAAGCTCGCCCGCGCGGTTCACGGATTATTAACCATGTCGGACTAATTTTCGACAAAGG
>DASWIR010000100.1:0-9497 GCA_036397575.1 Alteraurantiacibacter sp.
CCGCTTGCGGGCCAGGATGCGCAGGAAATTGTCGAGCCCCGGATCGTCGCCCACCCAGGCGATTTCGGGTGCTTCCTCATAGTCCAGGAGCACCGGCTGCACCTCTATCCCCGGCGGAACCGGCTCGATCGCGGAAAGCAGTGCCGATTTGAACGGCAACAAATCGGTGCCGTCGCTGGTCGTGCCTTCGGGAAAGATCGTCAGGGCCCCGTTCTCGTCCAGCGCCTCGCGCACTTGCGCAGCCTGGTCGGCAACGCTTCGTCGGTCATGCCGGGCAACGAACACCGTATCATTGAGCGCACACAGCCAGCGCAGCGCGGGCATGGAGGCGAGGCCGTCATGCCCGACAAAGGCGGTACCGGTGCTGCCCGCGAGTGCGGGAATGTCTATCCAGCTCACGTGGTTGGCGATGAAGAAAGCGCCGCGGCGGACCTTCCGGCCATATACGGTAATGTGCACTCCGGCGATGGCCGCGATCGCCCCCAGGAACCTGCCAGGGATGCTGCTGCGCCCGGTCAGCAATTCGAAAAGATAATGAACCGGGATCAAAGCGATCAGCAACAGCACCATGAGCAACAGGCGCACGCCAATGCGAAGACGCCCCGCGAGCGACATTGGCCTGTCGATGGAAATTGCCGGGGCCATCGGGCCGCGACCTCAGTCTTCCGGTTCGCTCTCCCGGTCGATCCGGACGCCGTAGAGTTCCATCCGGTGGTCGACCAGGCGATAGCCGAGTTTTTCGGCGATCAGCTTCTGCAGCGCCTCCAGTTCCGGATCGACGAATTCCACCACCTTCCCGCTCTCGACATCGATCAGATGATCGTGATGGGCCTCAGGCGCGGCTTCGTAGCGGGATCGGCCATCGCCGAAATCGTGCCGGTCAAGGATTCCCGCTTCTTCGAACAGACGCACCGTGCGGTAGACCGTGGCGATGGAGATCTTGGGATCGACTCGCGCGGCGCGGCGATGGAGCTGTTCCACATCGGGGTGGTCCTCGCTCTCAGATAGCACGCGGGCAATGATCCGCCGCTGCTCGGTAATGCGAAGCCCGCGTTCGGCACAAAGCTGCTCAAGATCGATCGTCTGGTGCAATTCTCAACCCGTAATAGGAGTAATATGAAAACGCCCCACCACTTATGGAAGCGGCGGGGCGGATTTTCAACCGTGGTGGCCGTTCAGCCCGCTTTCCGGGGCCGCCCGCGCTTCTGGCCCGGTTTGCGGCCGAGGCCGATCTTCTTGGCCAGCACGCGGCGCTTTTCCGCATAGTTCGGTGCAACCATCGGATAATCGGCCCCCAGGTTCCAGCGTGCGCGATATTCATCGGGCGTCATGCCGTGGTCCGTCATCAGGTGGCGCTTGAGCATTTTCATCTTCTTGCCGCAATCGAGGCAGACGATGAAATCCTTCTTCACCGATGCGCGGATCGAGACGGCAGGTTCGGGCGGGATTTCCTGCTCCGCTGCGTTGCCGAGGCCGGCAAGCGCACCATAGACCTTCTCGATGAGCGTGGGCACGTCCTCCACCGTGACACTGTTATTGCTGATATGGGCCGCGACGATGTCGGACGTCAGCGTTATGAGGGTTTCATTCATATCGTTTTCGATTTCTTCCATGTTGAACATGCGACCTTCAGTTGGGAATTTATTCGGCGACGCGCATAAGGGGCGCGTCGATTTGTTGCTCGTGCAACATATCAGTTTGTATCGCAAGAAAACAAAGTAAATTTCTTAAACCTTACTTTCAACGCTGTCACCCCAATGTCTTGGCAAAGGTGATTGCATCGCGCCGCACGCCATCCTTTCCAAGATAGTAGAGCTTGCGACGGCCAATTGGCGTAAATCCTTGTGCAAGATAGAATTTTTCGGCCGGATTTCCTTCCCGCATTTCGAGGAATACGCGTTCAACTCCCGCGGCGCGCGCAGAAGCGAAGAATTGGCCCAACAAGCGGGTGCCAAGTGACTGGCCCCGCGCCTCCATGCGCACGGCGATGAGGAGCAGTTCCTCCTCGTCCGCGACCCGGCGGGATAGGGCAAAGCCCGCCGCCGGTTGGTCTGCAGCGGGCGGCTTGCCGTCTTCGTCAGCAACCAGCACATGAATATTTGGCATGGCGAGGGAATCGGAAACCTGCCGCCGGGTCCATGCCTCGCCGTAAGCCGGGTCGAAGGCGTCTTCCATCACTCCCATGATGTGGTCGAGCAGCGTGTCCATCAGGTGCGTTCTTAGCGCGCCTGCGGCAGCTTGGCATCGGGCCCCCGCCCGTAAATGGGCGAGAGTTCGGCGGTAAGTAGGGCGCCGGGTAGCGCGATGGCATGGCGGGCGTCCGGCAGGATCGCTAGCGCCCGGCCGCTGCCGCGCCGCTCGACCAGCGCTTTGGCCTGGCTTCCGGCAACTATCTCATGCGAAGCGATTTGCGTTGCATCCTCGGGTTCAAGCGAAGTCAGCCCGCTTTCAGGAGCACCATCCGCGCCAAAATCCTGGACGAACCATTCGCCATGCCCGCCGGTCATGCACACGGTCGCCGGGCCGGGATGGTGCTCACGTGCCATCGCCGCGACCAGCGCCAGCGTCGGATAACCGAGCACCTCGGCGCCCCAGGCGAGGCCCAGCGCGCGCGCTGCCGCGAGGCCGATCCTGACGCCGGTGAAGCTGCCGGGACCGAGCGAGACAAGGATGCGGTCCGCGCGGCCCCTTTCCGGAAGCTCCGCAATCAGCGGGACCAGCCTTTCGGCGTGGCCGCGTCCGATCACGTCGTGATGCCAGGCGATCAATTCCCGGTCATCGAACAGCGCGATGGAGCAGGCTTCGGTGGCGCAATCGATGGCGAGCGTCCGCATGGAGGCGAACCGCGCTCAGAGAATCTTATTGAAGGTGTCGAAATCGGGCCGCGGACTGCGCGGAAAAATGCTTTTCCGGTCGCCATGCCCGATCGAGCAGATAAAATTGCTTTTCCATTTGGGCTGGTCGGCGAAGAAATCCGCGTCCACCGCCTTGTTGTCGAATCCCGACATCGGGCCGCAGTCGAGGCCCAGCGCCCGCGCCGCGAGGATCATATAGGCGCCCTGGAGGGAGGAATTGCGCATCGCGTGGATCTCGCGGCCTTCCTCGTCGCCTTCGAACCAGCTCCTCGCATCGGCATGCGGAAAGAGCCAGGGCAACTGCTCGTGGAAGTCGATATCCATCGCCAGGATCGCGCAGACCGGGGCGGTCACGATCTTGTGCCGGTTGCCTTCCGAGGCATGGCTTGCAAGGCGTTCCTTCGCTTCGGCCGATTTGCACCACAGGATCCGTGCAGGCAGCTGGTTGGCCGATGTCGGACCCATTTTCATGAGTTCCCACAGGGCATGAAGCTGCTCATCGGTCACCGGCTCGTCGAGCCAGCCATTGTAGCTGCGCGCCTCGCGGAACAACTGGTCGAGCGCGGCGTCTGATAGTGGCTCGGGCATGGATCCTACCTTGCTCGGCATGCAGGCATGCTCAGGCGGCGCGCACTTCGCTGACTTCGGGCACGTAATGTTTGAGCAGGCTTTCGATGCCTTGCTTCAGCGTTGCTGTGGAGCTGGGGCAGCCGGAACAAGCGCCTTGCATGGTGAGATAAACGATGCCCTCACGGAAACCGCGATAGCGGATATCGCCGCCATCGCCGGCTACCGCCGGGCGCACCCGCGTTTCGATCAGTTCCTTGATCTGCGCTACGATCTCGGCATTGGCCGGATCGTCGCCGATATCTTCCTCATCCTCCGCAGATACGGAGATGCCGCTGGCATTGCCGCCGGCAAAAAGCGGCGCCTCGCTGACGAAATGGTCGAGCAGGATCGCGACGACTTGCGGCTTCAATGCGGTCCAGTCGACGCCTGGAGCGGCGCTGACCGATACGAAATCGCCGCCGAAGAATACATTGGTCACTTCGCCCGTATCGAAAATCGCCTGGGCGAGAGGCGATGCCTCGGCTTCTTCGGGCGAAGTGAATTCGCGCGTATCGGCTTGCATTACCGCACGGCCGGGCAGGAATTTGAGCGTCGCCGGATTCGGCGTGGTTTCGGTTTCGATGAACATGCCACTGATGTAGGGATGCACCGCGCTCGGGGCAAGTTCACTCCTCCTTCATCCTGCGCGCGGATAGAAAGCAGCCATGCAGATCATTTCGGGCGAATATCGCCGTTTCTTCGCAATTTTCAGTGCCGTGGCATTTGTGTTTGCGGGCCTTGCCGCGCAGCCAGCGCTGGCCCAGCAAGGGCCGCCGCCAAGTCTCCAGTCCGAGGATCCCTGGCTTTATCGCGGCACCGACATCCCGCCCGACCGAAACTGGCAGTTCGGCGAACTCGACAACGGCTTGCGCTACGCCGTGCGCCGAAACGGTGTGCCGCCAGGGCAGGTTTCGATCCGCATCCGCGTTGATGCAGGCTCACTGCACGAACGCGACGACGAGCGCGGTTTTGCCCATCTTATCGAGCACCTGACTTTCCGCGAGTCGAAATATCTCGCCGCTGGCGAAGCGATCTCGCGCTGGCAGCGTCTCGGCGCGACCTTCGGCAGCGACACCAATGCCGAAACCACGCCGACGCACACCACCTACAAGCTCGACCTGCCCAATGTGAACGATGCCAAGCTGGATGAGACCTTCCGCCTGCTTTCCGGCATGATCCGCGAGCCTGCGCTCTCCCGCGCCAATCTTACGGCGGACGTTCCCATCGTGCTTGCCGAATGGCGCGAAGGCGCCGGTGTGGCTCGGCGAGTCGGCGATGCAACGCGCAGCCTCTATTTCGAGGGTCAGCGGCTTGCCCAACGTTCCCCGATCGGGACCGAGGAGAGCCTGCTGGGCGCGACGCAGGAGGCTGTGCGCGACTTCCATAAGCGCTGGTACCGGCCGGACAATGCCGCGATCGTCGCGGTCGGGGATATCGACCCGGTGCAGCTCGCCTGGCTGGTCGAAACCTATTTCGGCGACTGGAAGGCGGAAGGGGCGATCGAGCCCGATCCCGATTTCGGTGCGCCGGTGGCGCCTCCGGGCGGTCAGGGCAATGCGCCTGTCGGCACGGTCAAGGTGCTGGTCGAGCCGGACCTGCCGCGCAGCCTCACCATCGCGATCCTTCGTCCGTGGCAGGAAGTCACCGACAATCTGGAATATAACCGCGGCCTGCTGATCAATGCTCTGGCCCAGTCGATAATCAACCGCCGGATGGAAAGCCGTGCGCGCAGCAGTGGGCATTTTCTCGTAGCTGGCATCCAGCAGGAGGACATCTCGCGATCGACCGATGCGACTTTCATCAGCGTGACGCCGCTCGACGAAGACTGGCGCAAATCGCTGCGCGAAGTGCGCGAAGTGATTGCCGATGCGATGGCCCATCCCCCGTCGGAACAGGAAATCGAGCGCGAGCTGGCCGAATTCGATGTGGTCTTCGCCAATCTCGTCGAACAGGAAACGATCCAGGCATCGCGCGACCTGGCCGACAATCTTGTCCAGGCGCTCGACATTCGTGAGACAGTCGCTTCGCCGGCCACGGTGCTTGCTGTATTCCGGGCGATGCGGGCGCGCTTCACGCCCGAGGCGGTATTCGAGCACACGAAGAAGCTGTTCGACGGCACGGTGACGCGCGCAATGTTTATCACTCCGGCCACGGGCGAGGCCGATGCGGCCGCGCTCGGTGCGGTGCTGATGGAGCCGGTGGAGGCGAATGGCCGCGCGGAAGCTGCCGCGGCGATCAGTTTCGATGACCTCCCCCCCATCGGGGAGCCTGCCGCACCTCTGTCCAACACGCGGATCGGCCTGCTCGACATTGACCAGCTGGAATTCGCCAATGGCGTACGGGCTCAGGTCTGGCGCACCACCAATGAGCCGGGGCGCGCTACCGTTCAGGTTCGTTTCGGGCACGGCTTCCAGGATATTGCCGCGGAAGATGCCCCTTATGTCTCGCTTGGCCAGATGGCGCTGGTATCCTCGGGGCTAGGTACGTTGGGCGAGGAAGAACTCGACCGGCTGGCGACCGGCCGCAAGTTCGGCTTCGAATTCCGGATCGAGGATGGCGCATTCGTGCTCAAAGGCGATACGCGCGCTGCCGATGTTGCGGACCAACTCTACCTTTTCGCCGCCAAGCTCGCCATGCCGCGCTGGGACGAGGCGCCCTTCCGGCGCGCCCGCGCTGCAGGCCGGATCGCCTACGATAGCTATGGCACCAACCCTTCGGGCGTGCTTGAGCGCGATCTCGACTGGCTGCTTGCCGGCCAGGACCCGCGCTTTGCCAAGCCTGGCCCCGCCGTGCTTCAAGAAGTGACGGCAGAGCGGTTCCGTGAAGTGTGGGAGCCGATTCTTTCACACGGCCCGGTTGAAGTGATGGTCTATGGCGATATCGACTATGCGGAGACCCTCGCTGCGCTGTCGCGCACTTTTGGGGCGTTGTCTCCGCGCCGGAATGTCGCGGCTGCGGAATTGAATCCGGTTCCGGAATTCCCTGCGCCGCGTCGGGAGCCGCTGGTGCGCACTCATCGTGGCGATCCGAACCAGGCGGCGGCAGTGGTTGCCTGGCCCACCGGCGGCGGCGTCGAGGGTGTGAGCGAGGGGCGCCAGCTGGAAGTGCTCGGTCAAATTTTCGCGAACCGCTTGCTCGAGGCGATACGCGAACGCGACGGGTCGAGCTATGCGCCGCATGTGTCGGCGAGCTGGCCCGACGATGTCGCGACCGGCGGCAATCTGATGGCGCTGGCGCAATTGCAACCGGACCAGCTTCCCATTTTCTTCACCGAAGCGGACAAGATCGCCGCCGATCTGGCCGCCAGCGGCCCGACCGAAGATGAGCTCCAGCGGGTCACCGAGCCTTTGCGCAACCTCATCGAGCGTGCATTGACCGGCCATGGTTTCTGGATGAGTCAGCTCGAAGGGGCGAGCTTCGAACCGCGCAAGGTGTCCGCCCTGCGCGGCCTGATGCGCGACTATACCGAAGTGACGCCGCAGCAGATTCAGCAGCTGGCACAGAAATATCTTGGCGCGGCCAAGGCCTGGCGGCTGTCCGTGGTGCCGGAAGGCAACACGGGCGGAAGGTAACCTCTGCAACCTTTGCATTGGTGGATCGCAAGGCCTAAATGGCCTCTTCCCTGATTTCTGGAAGTTTACGAAGTGACTAAGGACTGGACTCTCGACGGCTGGCGCAATTTCGAGGCGAAGCATTTGCCCGAATATGCCGATGCATCCGCGCTTGCGGCGGCCGAAGCGGCCCTGGCGAATTTCCCGCCGCTGGTCTTCGCGGGCGAAGCGCGCGCGCTGAAGAGCCAGCTGGCCGACGTTGCGGCTGGGGAGGCTTTCCTGCTGCAGGGCGGCGATTGTGCCGAAAGCTTTGCCGAATTTCATCCGAATAATATCCGCGACACATTCCGCGTAATCCTGCAGATGGCGGTGGTGCTGACTTTCGCCAGCAAGATGCCGGTGGTGAAGGTCGGCCGCATGGCGGGTCAGTTTGCCAAGCCGCGCAGCTCGGCCACCGAGACCCAGGGCGATGTGACGTTGCCGAGCTACCTCGGCGATAACGTCAACGGGATCGAGTTTTCCGAGGAAACCCGCCGGAACGACCCGCAGCGCATGTTGCGCGCCTACAGCCAGGCGGCGGCGACGTTGAACCTGCTGCGCGCCTTTGCCGGCGGCGGCTACGCCAATTTGCGCCAGGTCCACCAGTGGACGCTCGATTTCATGGGCCGCAGCCCGTGGGCGGACCGTTTCTCCGATGTTGCCGACCGGATCGGCGAGGCGCTGGACTTCATGGAAGCCTGCGGCATCAATCCCGAGATCGTGCCGCAACTCAAGAGCACCGACTTCTACACCAGCCACGAAGCACTGCTGCTGCCTTACGAGCAAGCGCTGACGCGGCAGGATTCGCTGACCGGCCAGTGGTACGATACCAGCGCCCATTTCCTGTGGGTCGGCGACCGGACGCGCTTCGAAGGAAGCGCGCATGTCGAGTTCCTACGCGGCGTCGGCAATCCGATCGGCATGAAATGCGGCCCCAGCCTGGAGCCGGATGCGCTGCTCAAGATGCTCGATACACTCAACCCGGCGCGCGAGCCGGGGCGGATCACGCTGATCAGCCGTTTCGGTCACGACAAGGTCGAGGCGGGCCTGCCGCCGCTGGTGCGCGCCGTAAAGCGCGAGGGGCACCCGGTGGTGTGGAGCTGCGATCCGATGCATGGCAATGTCATCAAGTCCGAAAGCGGCTTCAAGACGCGGCCGTTCGACCGGATACTGCGCGAGGTGCGTGGCTTCTTCGACGTGCACCGGGCCGAGGGTACGCATGCCGGCGGCATCCATGTCGAGATGACTGGACAGGATGTGACCGAATGCGTCGGCGGCGCGGTGGCGATCACCGACGAGGATCTCGCCGACCGCTATCACACCCATTGCGACCCGCGGCTCAATGCGGCGCAGTCGCTGGAACTCGCCTTCCTGCTGGCCGAAATGCTCAACCTGGAAGTGCGCGATAGGCAGGCGGCGGCGGCCTGAGGCACTTCGCTGCTGCGGCGGCCGCTGAAACCTTGCGGGCACGCATTGCCAGTGCGGGACTTTCCTACAGGCCCCGCGGTATGCCATTGCCTGCGTCATATTCTGCGTGCGTTGCCCGTCCCTTATGCCGCCCCGTTTAGGCCGGCACGAAACTCGTATGTGGAAGGTGACAGGTGAATTCTATATTATTATTTAAATTCAGGTAATTAACTGGATTTTGGAGTGACTCTTCTCTCCTTTTTGCGTGTCGAGAAAGGTGACAGATGCTCGCTTTGGGCGCCGTTCGCGCGAAAGGCCGCAAGGCCATGTTTGGGCAAACAGGGGCCATAGAGCAATTGGTCCTCGGCTCGGGAATGAACGGCCGCCAAGGCTTTTATTTGTAACCGGTTTCGACCATGTTGCGAATGGGCGGGAGAATCGGGAGGGTTTCTTGCTTCAGTCCCAGCCAGTGCCATCTCGTCAGGACGCGGCCAATCTCGCCGCCCGCTTTGAGGCCACTCGCGCCCTGAGCGAAGCGCTGGCAGCGCCGCTGTCCGAAGCCGATGCCACCATCCAGTCGATGGAAGATGCCTCGCCGGCCAAATGGCACCTCGCCCATGTGACCTGGTTCTGGGAGACTTTCCTGCTGCGCGACCGCAAGGCAGGATATGAACTTTATGACGAACGCTGGCCGTTCCTGTTCAACTCCTATTACGAAGCCGAAGGTGCGCGCCATTCGCGTGCGCGCCGGGGCATGCTCTCGCGGCCATCCATGGCCGAAATTCTCGACTGGCGCGCCCATGTGGACCGAGAGATGCAGCCTCTCCTGGGCGATCCCGCACTGGCGCCGCTGATAGAGCTCGGCCTTGCGCACGAACAGCAGCACCAGGAATTGCTGCTGGCCGATATCAAGCACGCATTGTTCCAGAACCCGCTGGGCCCGGCCATGTGGAAAGTCCCAGTGAGTCCCAGCGAAGGCTGGGACCTCGTGCAGCAAGCGGAGGAGGAAGCTGAGGGAGACCCCTGCCTGCGCAGG